>NZ_JAGSYG010000008.1 GCF_025685655.1 Acidicapsa ligni
GACCGTTGGAATCTCCTCGCCCGTCGTCTCCTGCGCAAGCACGGCAACGGCCGATACGGTTCGTGGATCAAGCGCCTGCGCAGTCTCCAACAACTCTCCAGGACTCACGTTCGGCCAAGATCCAGTTTCATCGAAGAGGGCAACTACGACAGTCCCCCGCTGCCGTCCTTGTTGGTCGCGTTCAAGGACTGAGACGCCGTGACAGCGTGCTTCGACGAAGAAGGCCTGCACATGCTCGAAGGCACGTCAGAACCCGCCTTAGGCGTGTCCTTCTATCCAGGGAATTCGGAAGAAGTGCGCGAGGCGATTCGCGTCGTCGAGCGCTTCGTCCTGTTCAACCATGAACTCTTCCAGTTAGTGGAAGATCTACAACAGTTATGTTGAGTTCAAAATAATGTTGCTTAGAGGGCTCATCACCGCTGAATAAGCAGCTTTGAGCCCTTCGTACGCAACATAACTATTTACATGACATAACTATTTACATGGAGGAAGGAATGAGAGCGTCGGGTATCGTGGTCGCTTTACCGAAATAACGTCTCCGGATCCAGAACGCTACATTTACCAAGCCGATGAGCGCAGGGACTTCGATGAGCGGACCTACAACGCCTACGAATGCCTCTCCAGAGTTCAGGCCGAAGACAGCAACAGCGACGGCGATCGCCAACTCGAAATTATTGCCGGCAGCCGTAAAGGAGAGCGTTGCCGACTGTGCGTAATTAGCGCCCAGCCGCTTGCCCATCCAAAAGCTGACTAGGAACATGATGAGAAAGTAGATGACGAGCGGGATGGCGATCTTCACCACGTCGAGCGGCAGCCGCACGATGAGGTCGCCCTTTAGAGAGAACATGACCAGGATGGTGAAGAGTAGGGCGACGAGCGTGAGAGGACTGATATGGGCAATAAATCGAGTCCGATACCATTCCTCGCCTTTGATCTTGATGAGAGCGAAGCGGGTGAGAAACCCGGCTACAAACGGAACACCTAGGTAGAGTCCAACGCTCCTAGCGATCTGGCCGATACCGATCTGGACAACGCTACCTTCCAGACCAAACCACTTCGGCAGCACCATCAGAAACGCCCATGCATAAAGGCTATAGAAGATCACCTGAAAGACGCTGTTGATGGCCACCAAGCCAGCAACGTAATCCGTGTCGCCCTCCGCGAGTTCATTCCATACCAACACCATCGCAATACAACGGGCGATGCCGATCAGGATGAGTCCACGCATATAGGCCGGTTCGCCGTGCAGGAAGACGATGGCTAGAAGGAACATCAGCACCGGGCCGATGAGCCAGTTTTGCACGAGCGACAGGCCGAGAACGCGCCTGTCGCGGAAAACCTCTCCGAGCTTTTCGTACCGAACCTTCGCCAGCGGCGGAAACATCATGATTATGAGGCCGATGGCGATGGGAATATTCGTCGTGCCGGTCTGAAAGCGATTGACGAAGACAGCCGAGCTCGGAACAAAGTGGCCAATGCCCACGCCGACAGCCATCGCGAGAAATATCCAGAGAGTAAGGAAGCGGTCGAGGAACGACAATTTCTTTCGCTGCGCGGGGGCGCATACACGGCTTTGCGTCACTGGCGCCATGTCTAGCAAACCTCGCAGCCCTGTTCCGCAACAGCAATGGGCAGCGGAGCGCCTTCCAGCGCGGGGTACTTAGACGGAGAGCAGCAAGCCTTTGTCAGACGCGCCTTGTCTGCCTGCATTCCCTTGTCTTCCTTTAGCCAATCGAGGGTCTGCCGGAGAATCTGCGTTGCGCCGATATGCGGTGGCATGACGATGCGGTAGTGCATCCACTTGCCTTCACGGCGCGCTGAGACAATGCCAGCATTCCGCAAATATGCCAAATGGCGAGAGACTTTTGGCTGTGGGCCGCCAAGAATCTCTACGAAATAACAGACACAAACCTCCTGCTCCCCCATGAGGTTGAGCAGTCTGAGGCGGGTGTTATCTCCCAAAGCTTGAAAAAACTGCTGCATATCAAATTGTTGCGCTCGCCTTGCCATAAAGAATGTATATGCCTTGACGAATACGAAAGCAAGGAATAGATTCGCCATGGCGAATATGTTTGGAGGTGGCTACATGGCAGAACAGATTCTTGAGTCCGTTCGATCGAAGTACGGTGCAGTGGCACAGAGCGCCTTATCGAGCAACGATGACGGGGTAAAGGCTGTTGCCGAAGCCTTTGGCTACTCGACAGAAGAGCTGACTTCCATCCCAGCAGAGGCGAACATGGGTCTGTCTTGCGGCAATCCGACGGCGACCGCACACATACGACCCGGTGAGGTAGTGGCCGATCTCGGTTCAGGTGGCGGCTTGGACGTATTCTTGGCGTCGAAGTTGGTGGGACCGGAGGGACGTGCAATTGGCGTCGACATGACTCCGGCGATGATTGAGCGGGCCCGAGCCAATGCGGCAACGGGCGGCTATACCAATGTGGAGTTCTATCTGTCCACTATCGACCGCATTCCGCTCCCTGATGCTTCTGTCGATTGTGTCATCTCGAATTGCGTCCTCAACCTCGCGCCGGATAAGCCTGCAGTCTTCCGCGAAATCGCCCGCGTGCTCAAACCGGGCGGTCGCGTAGCCGTAAGTGACATCGCGCTGAAGGGTGAGCTGCCAGAAGCGATCGCCCGTAGCATGGCGGCTTACGTGGGCTGTATCGCTGGCGCAATCCAGGTCGAAGAGTATCGAAACGGTTTGGCGGCAGCTAGATTCGAGCATGTTGAGATTGTGGATAGCGGAGTGGACCTGAATGCTTATGCCAAAGTTGAAAATCAATCTGGCTGCTGTTCACCGGCGATGGATCAAGAGTCCTGCTGTAAGCCCGTGCCTGACACAGCGGCCTCGCTCCACACTGAATTGACTGATTTGTTGGCAAAGCATGACATCAACGCAGCAGCTGCCAGTGTTAAGGTCTACGCCATCAAACCAAAGCCCGCCGCGTCCACTCCGTGCTGTGAACCCTCTTACTGCGCATAGGAAGATCACGATGCCCCATTACAACGTCTTGTTCTTATGCACCGGCAACTCTGCACGCTCGATCATGGCTGAGGCCATCATGAACCGAAAGGGAGCGGCGAACTTCACCGCTTATAGGGCCGGAAGCCATCCATCAGGAAATGTACGCCCCGTGGCACTTCGGCTGATCGAGGCCGCAGATTTGCGAACCGCCGGCTTGCATAGTAAGTCCTGGGATGAGCTCGCCAGACCCGACGCGCCGAACATGAACTTCGTTTTTACGACATGCGATAACGCTGCAAATGAAGTTTGCCCCATTTGGCCTGGACAGCCAACGACCGCGCATTGGGGTCTGCCTGATCCAGCAGCTGCGATGGGAACGCCCTCGGACGTCGATCGCGCATTCTCGCAAGCCTTCTCCATTTTGGACAGACGCATTACTCTCTTGCTTTCACTCCCACTCGCGAGTTTGGATGCAATGGCGATCAAAAACGAGTTAGACATTATCGGAAAGAAATAACAGGAGACTTCATGGTCAAGGTTATCTTCGCGTGTGTTCATAATGCTGGTCGCTCACAGATGGCAGCAGCATTCTTCAACCAGCTCGCGGACACACAGAAGGCAGAGGCCATCTCAGCCGGAACGGAGCCGGGTGTGCGCGTCCATCCTGAAGTCCAGGCGGTTATGCAGGAGATCGGAATCGACCTGAGTGCTGCCAAACCTCAAAAGCTGACGGAGGGACTGGCGCAAGGAGCACAATTACTCATCACGATGGGATGCGGTGACAAGTGCCCTTATGCGCCTGGCTTGCGACGGGATGATTGGCCTTTGCCAGATCCCAAAGGCCGTCCTTTGGAGGAAGTACGGGCTCTACGAGATGAAATACGGAGCCGGGTAATAGCACTCTTGAATAGTGCTCCCTTTGACAAGGCTTAATTGCGAGGTTTCCCGCCTGCCCGGACGTGAGCCGTCTGGCGGACGTTGCGGAGAAACGAAACTAGATATTGGTGGCGATGCTGGGCAGAGTAATTTGCCCGAGGAGGCCACCATGTTTGAGCAGTTGTTCACGCAATCGGCCACCATTGCCCATCACCACTCTTCACTCTATGCGCCGAATGTCAGCAGTATCTGTCCCCCTTGCTCGCCTTTCTCCGATTCCTATAACCAGTTATGTTACGGTAGGGCGCACGAGCATTCCGCTACGCCATTTCTCAGCAAGCCATGCAAGCGCAAAGAACAAGGCAGCGTTCAGGATTTGAATGGCGGTGAGACCTGTGGGACCGATCAAGCCGTGTAGAAAAAGCATCGTCGACCCGATCAAAACGATGTGTAGGATTGCGCCATCCACGATGATAAAAATGAGTTCCCTGTAAGGCAACCCACGCCTCCCGAAGCACGACCAGGCCACCCAGACCGATGCTGGAAGGAAGAGGATGAGTGCCGTTAGCACGCCTGGATTATAGCCCGCTCTCACAAAGGCTCCGAGATGCGAGAGTGCATTGACGAAGATCACGCCGTAGAGTGACAGCCCGACAATTGGGTGACGACGACTCATTAGGGCAGCGATGGGAGCACCTACCCAAAACAGTGGCAAATTGACCGCTAGAAAAAACGGCGACGGTATGGGGCAAGAGGGAAAAGGTGATAGACCAAGCGTGGAGCACATCGAGTTGGGAAAGGCGTGAAATTGCCCAACCAGATCCACGCCATATTCCTCGACATTGTGGATAAGGTAGATCGCAACCGCAAGCCAGGACAGCCAGACGTGATCTCTCCAGCGTGATCGGCTGAAATCGCTCCGCAACCCATTGGTTGAGAAGAGCAAGACCAGTACAACAACAGCTCCAATAGACCCTATCCAGGGGAAGTTCAAGTCAATCCAACTCCATCTCATATAGCGCTCCAGGACGTGCTAACTCATAGGATAGGTGCGAGGATCTACTGTATCAGTCCTGACAAGTCGGCATGTCGTCAGCAATCGTCAACCTATTTTGCGTGCGGCTTCTATTGATGCGTTTCTTCAGACGATCAGGAGACCTTCTGCCTGTCGGCGATTTGGGTGGCTTCATAGTTCCACGCTGCAATGCATGCTGCAGCAGAGCATAGCTCTGCTGCAGACTTTCGATCTGAATCCATAGGCGTTCCGCTTCATCCTGCACTGCCTTCCGGACTCGCGGAACATAAAGCGTGCAGTCTTCATCCATAAGCGAGTTGAAGATTGTGCCGATGGTCCTCAACGTCATGCCCGCACGAAGAAGTTGTTGGATAGACTCCACGTAACGCACGGATTCCACTGCGTAATGACGGTAGCTATTCTCGCTGCGATTCGCATGCAACAGGCCAAGTTTTTCATAGTGGCGGATAGCTCTAGCGCTGACGCCGGTGGCTTTAGCCAGTTCACCAATCAACATACGTCGATGTTGGCTTGACCTTGACATGTATGTCAATGCCTACACTTTACTTGGCGCAACGGAGCGCTAGAAAGATAGGAGAAGAACATGCCAATCAGAAATCAAGTAATCCCGGGCGCGCTAAGCTGGCGTATCGGCAGCAAGCTGGTGACCACACTCAGTGACGGGTACATCGAGGCAACATTGGAAGGCAATCTCCGCGGAGTCTCCAAATTAGAAGCTGCGGAGCTGCAGCGGAAAGCATTTCGCAGCGAAGACCCACGCTATACCGTCAGCGCCTTTCTGGTCGAGAGCGATGACGAGGCTCCCATTCTCATCGATACAGGAATGGGTCAGTTTGGTGGTGCTGTCGCCGGCCATCTTCTCGAAAGTTTGCGCTTGGCAAAAGTCCAGCCTGACGAGATCGGCACGGTACTGCTCACTCATCTGCATCTTGATCACAGCGGAGGCTTGGTTAATCCTGCCGGTGAGCCTGTGTTTCCTAACGCTCAGCTGCTCGTGCATGAGGCCGAAGTGAAGTTCTGGTTGGCAGAAGATGCCGCGACGAGCCCAGGACAGAACCACCCGGAGTGGGTAGAGCCAACCCGTAATGTAGTCCGTCCTATGGCATCAAGGCTGAAAACCTTCAAAGATGGAGACTCCGTCGCGAATGATCTGACTGCCGTTCATCTTCCAGGACACACCCCGGGGCATTCAGGCTTTGCTCTTCAGATCGAGGCAGAGCGCGTCCTTTTCTGGGGAGATATCGTGCACATGCCGGCCATTCAGATGGCAATGCCGCAAGCGGGTGTAGACGCGGACAGTGACCCCAAACAGGCAGAGTCTACACGGCGCGCAACTCTGGCAAGTGCCGCCGCTAGCAGAACACTCGTGGCAGGAGCACATCTTGAGTTCCCGGCATTCGGCTTTATACAAAGAGCGGGCGATGAATTTCACTTTGTTCCAGAGCTTTGGGTCTCAAGAATATGAGACGTATTGATCAACGGAAAAGCGTTCATCTGGACTGATCGTGGTCTTCTAATCCACGTTTGAGGTATTCCCCAGGATTAGCTCCAACCACTCGCTTGAACGCCTTACTGAACGCAGCATCAGATTCGTAACCCACCGACCGAGCCACGTCTATGAGCTTCTTGTCACGCTGTTCAAGTAGGCGCATCGCCTTCTGCATCCGCCACTCGGTTACATATTCCAGCGGTGTTTGTCCGAGCAGGTCTTTGAAGCGCACTGCGAACGCGGAGCGAGACACGCCCGCTGCTTCGGACAGAGACTCGACTGTCCATGGCGCACCCACGCTATCGTGAAAGGCAGTCAGGGCAGCGCCGATTTGAGGATCGAATACTGCACGAAGCCATCCCTGGTTGCGTTCCGGTTCCGACGCGATGTGCGCCCGGAGTACCTGGATAAATAGAACCTCAGCCAGTCGAGTCGCGACGATTTCAGACCCCGGCACCTGGTCTGCCATCTCTGACGCCAGCGCCTGCATGGTGTTGTGAAGAGCAAACGTGCGTGCCTGATCGCCCCTGATCAGAATGAAGCTCGGCAACAACTGAGTGATCGGTTTTAGACTGGCGCGGTCGAAACTAAGAGACCCACAGACGATGGTCGTCGGTGCGCCGCCACCTCCACAATGAGCGACGTTGCTCTTGGTCTTGGCCGCGATCTCACGGAAACTCCATTTTGGAGATGTTCGACGGCTATCGCGCATGACGATCGAAGTGTCACGGGCCAGCAACATGCAATCACCGCCGGTCAGTGGAATTGCCTCCGGAACGCCTTCGACATTGAGCCAGCAATTGCCGCGCGACAGCATGGCGAAGTGCGCCAAATCTGTCGGTGAACTCTTCTTGCCGGCATTCGGCGCTTTCTCTTCGGTCTCTGCTCCTCCCCCTCTAAGGCCCCACGGGGCGGTGGCTTCAAGCCTGTGCTGACCGAAGGCGGTTACGTGCAATGTTCGGAAAACATCTGTTATCGGATCCAATTAAGCCCTCCGTGTTTGGACGAATAGACAAAAGCTTTGGACTCCTGAGCAGTTCTCGTCCACCCCAAGAGGAATCTACTCCTGTGTATGGAATGTTACACGGCACGCAAAGGAGCAAGTATGGGAAAGCTTGAAGGTAAAGTTGCAGTCATCACGGGCGGATCGAGCGGTTTGGCGCTGGAGAGCGCCAAGCGCTTCGTTGAAGAAGGTGCCTACGTTTTCATCACGGGCCGCAGGCAGGAGGCGCTCGATGAGGCCGTCAAGCTGATCGGTCGGAACGTGACCGGCGTGCGCGGTGACGCGGCGAATCTCGACGACCTCGACCACCTGTTCGATACGGTCCAGAAGCAGAAGGGCAAAATCGACATCCTGTTCGCGAGCGCCGGAAAGGGTGAGGCCGCTGTACTGGGCAAGATTACCGAGCAGCATTTCGACAGAGAGTTCGGCCTGATTGTGCGAGGAACACTGTTCATGGCTCAAAAGGCGCTACCCCTGATTAATGACGGCGGATCGATCATCCTGACCGGGTCGGTCGCGTCGGTGAAAGGCTTCCCTGGTTTCGGCGTGTACGCGGCGAGCAAGGCGGCCTTGCGCTCCTTTGCACGCACGTGGCTGAACGAATTGAAGGGCAGAAAAATCCGGGTGAACGTGCTGAGCCCGGGGCAGGTCGACACACAGGACTCCCAGCGGCTCGACAAGGCAACGAGGGAGATGTTCGAGTCCCTGATCCCCCGCGGAAAGATGGGTCGTCCCGAGGAGATCGCGGCGGCAGCGCTGTTTCTTGCTTCAGACGATTCGAGCTACGTGAATGGAATGGATTTCGCAGTCGACGGCGGCTTCTCGGCCGTCTGAAATTGCGCCGAATCGTCGAACGTGGCTGATCTGGCAGACCCCGGTGAAAGAACTTTATCGCAATGAATATCACACATCAATCAAAGGAGAAACTATGGGAAAGCTTGAAGGAAAAGTTGCAGTCATCACGGGTGGATCGAGCGGTATGGCGCTAGCGAGCGCCAAGCGGTTCGTTGAAGAAGGTGCCTACGTTTTCATCACCGGCCGCAGGCAAGAACAGCTCGATGAGGCCGTCAAGGCAATTGGCCGAAACGTAACCGGCGTGCGCGGTGATGCAGCCAATCTGAACGATCTGGACCGCCTTTTCGATACGGTCAAGCGCGAGAAGGGCAAGATTGACATCTTGTTCGCGAGTGCCGGCAAGGGGGAGCCACTGCCACTGGGCCAGATCACCGAGGAGCACTTCGATGCGGCCTTTGACCTGAATGTGCGCGGCACACTGTTCACGGTTCAGAAGGCGTTGCCGCTGTTCAACTGTGGCGGATCGATCATCATGACCGGGTCCAATGCTTCAGCAAAAGGTTTTCCCGGTTTCGGCGTGTATGCCGCGAGCAAGTTGGCGTTGCGCTCCTTCGCACGTACGTGGGTCAACGAACTGAAGGGCAGACATATCCGGGTAAACCTGCTGGTTCCGGGGGCTGTCACCTCACCGATGCAAGAAGAAGTTCTCACCAAGGAGGCGCGGGAGTTCTTCGAGTCGCTGATTCCGCGGGGAACGATGGGGCAGCCTGATGAGATTGCGACGGTTGCGTTGTTCCTTGCTTCAGACGACTCCAGCTACGTGAACGGGGTGGAATTGTTCGTCGATGGTGGCATGACGGCCGTTTGAGATCGGCGAGACCCGGTGAGTGGATGTCGCTGACGCACTCACCGGGTCTCGATCAACGGGAAGGCAACACCAACAGGTATTGGAGAAAATCATGGTAATAACATATTTATGAAGTGGGAGGGTGAATCGGGACTCTGAAATCCCTCTTTAAGGGTACATGGAACAAAATGTCCGACGCGTTCATCGCGGTAGAATACCGATCCTCTCGTATCCAGATAAATCGCTGTTGCGATCAGCACGCATGGTAGCGCAAATAGTCCGATCAAGAGAGAAGCGCAAAATCGATCCATGCCTATTTTAACGATCTGATAGTGCCTACTGGGAAGGTTCAGATGACTCGTATGGACTAAGGAAGCTGAAACGCCCAATTCATGGACAGCTGCTCGATTAATAATCCTGCGGGCGGCTTTCGACCCGTTCATTCCGACAAAGCCAGATGGCAGCTCAACAGTCTCCTGGTCACCCAAGATAATTCGCTTCTTATTGAGGATGGGGCAGCCAGTTTATGCTAGCTACCCCGTGTTCGTATTGGTAGATCACAATTTAGTGGACTTTATCGGTGGTCGCCACGTACTCGCGTTCATTACCTAGTTCGTTTTTGGCAGCCGGTGCTTCTGCGGAGGACGCAATATCTTCGGCACCGGTTTCATTCAGAATGTCCTTTGCTCTCTTGATTTCGTCTGAGGTATCGCAGTGCACAGAAAGGAGGATGCCACCGTCCTTAACGCGGCCTTCGTACAGTTTGGCTTCGTATTCAGGGATGCCCATACCGACTAGAGCTCCGACCAGGCCGCCAACTGCACCACCAACACCCAGGCCTGCTAGCGCGCCCATGATTGGTCCAGCTGCGACCAGGGGCCCGATACCGGGAATTGCGAGAGCGCCGATACCGGCAAGAAGGCCTAGAGTGCCACCAACAACGCCGCCCGTCGTTACCCCGACTGCGGTGCCTTCAGGAGCCTTAGTGGCTTTTTCGTGCGCGAAGTCTCTGGTGGAGTCGACGTCGGACATGAGTACGGAAACGTCTTCGTTAGGGAAGCCACTCGCCACCAATCGATCAACTGCCGACTCTGCTGTGATGGTGTTGGGGTAAATGCCAAATACAGCTGTCATTTTGCCTGTCATTTTAGTTCTCCTTCATCTCTGTCTGATCGTTCGTTGGGGAAACGGAAAAGTCTCGGAGACCTACTACTTGACCGTGATGTCGTTGGTAATCCTGTCGGCCCCACCGGCGGCTTTCGCAGCCAGATCGGCGACAGTCTGTTTCTCGGAGTCCGATTTCACGGGGCCCTTAAGAGTCACCATGCCATTGAGGGTAATGATCTTGACGTTATGCGCATAGGTGGAGAGCGACTTCTCGGCAATGATCGCTTTTCTGATCTGAGCGGTCACTTGTAGATCCGCCGAAGCATTCGTCTGTTTGTCGGCCGTTATGTCGTGTTTCTTGTTTTTCGCCGAATTATCCGGGGCCGTGCTCGGAGTGGATTGGTCTTGTCCATATCCTGGGAATGAGATCACACAGAGACTGGCGAGTGCCAGTGTGCTGTAGAGCGTAAAGAGCCTGGGCGTTATGCTTATGGTTTTCATATTCCATCTCTTTCCAGTTCGCGTTCAACGTTAAGTGGCGCGCCATATCAAAATGCGCAATGCCGAGAACTCTCTAGCCTTTCGCTTCTGCGACCCCGATGAGCTCTTCCTTGTAAGGAGCGGAGCTTGTCGGCTTTCCCGCGTCTTGCTTGCCACGGTCCTCTCCGCGGACTACGCCATTGATGTCATCAACTGACAGCCCAGGCCCGCCGTGCAGTTGGGATTCAACCGGATGCAGGCCGAAACTCGTTTGCCAAGGTCCGTGCATGTCGATGTCACCCTCGCTGCCAGTCCCAGTTGAACCGTTGAAATATTCGTCGACAATGCCGGGGGTGGGCCGAAGCCGACCGACCGAGAAGGGGTTCTTTTCCAAGCTTTCAAGGGCAGCCGAGAACGCCTTCATATGCGTGATCTCTCGTGTCATTAAAAACTGCAAGGTGTCGATCGAACCTGGATCGTCTGTATGTTCGATGAGCCGCTCGTAGACAATCTTGGCGCGTGCCTCTGCGGCAATGTTGCTCCGAAGGTCGACATCCATTTCTCCTGTGACCTTCAAGTAGTCCGCCGTCCACGCGTTCCCCATGGAATCGAAAAGTGCCACTCCTCCGCCGCCTGCGATCGCCACGAGGGGATCTGCTTCTGCGGCCTCACTGTCTGTCTTCAAGCCTTTCAAGTGCATACGAATGAGTGCACCGACGACCTCAAGATGACTGAGTTCTTCGGTGCCAATATCCATGAGCAAATCACGCCTCGCAATGTCGTTCACACAGTTCCAGCCTTGGATGGTGTATTGCATTGCTGCCGCTAGTTCGCCATTCGCGCCACCGAATTGTTCAAGCAGCATGTTTCCAAATCGAATGTTAGGGGTGTCTACTTTGACCGTATACATCAACTTCTTAACGTGGTGATACATTTCGGGAACCTCTTCCGAATCAATTTCTTTCTGCTGGCTGTGATGCGCGCGAGATAGGCGGCAACCCCCCGGCAGTGATCAATTAAGCTCTGGTATTTGGCAAATAGTTTTTAGCACTTACAAAGGGTTTTCAGCTCATTAACATTTCCCAATTGCTCACGTTCGAGATCGGGCATAGTTTTTCGGCTCTGCACTTACAGCAACTTTTTTGGGAAGCCGGGTCCTCGTAAGAGGAATTGAGGAGATACGCAATTCTTAAGAAAATGAGGAAGCAGACTAGCATTGTGGGAGCGTCTGCGCTGGCTCTTTGCGCCCACAAATTGATGAGTGTGGTTTAAAAAACAACAATGAGGCAGCGCCGAATTGTTCAAAAACACGAAGATGTATCAAGCACCTACTGCGTAGACTCTAGAACGCACCAGCTTCTAAGAGTCGTATATCGAGGGAGGCACCCCCGGAGGCGCCTGCTCCAACCGCCTCTAGAAATTCCTCGATAGTGAGCCGCTGATTGTTATCGTGGATCCGGATTAAGTATCGATGACCACTCGTATCCAAATCCTGAAGCTCCCGGTTTTCAGGCGTTTCCCGCACAACCTAGCAGGAACGGAGGCTCGATCCTGTCCAATCAAAAATACAGACGATCCTGAGCGAAACTGTCGATGCGAGGGAAGCTGCCGAGATTCAATCGATCGTTGTTGAAGCGGGATTTCTATCGTCGCCCAGATATTCGATCACTGGATCAATTCAGAACGTACGGGAATGAGCCGACCGATTTTGGCATCCGCATTGACTTCCCTGGGGAGGAGGCTGATCGCCGAAGTGAAATTGATACTGGGGTAAGATCCAGGCAGACGCGGACGCCACTGACTAGCCATCCGAAGCTCGATTCAGTGCAAGATTGCACGTTCTGATCGCGAACAAGATTTACGATGGATTGTGCAATTGCCAGTCTCCGCACCTTTACTTCCGATGCTTGCTAAGCTAGTTGGCTCAATCCCGGCTGGCGATGGCTGGATCTTCGAACCGAAGTGGGATGGATTTCGCACCATTGTCTTTCGGGATCGCGAAGAGATCCTCATCCAGAGTCGTGATGGGAAATCGTTGAATCGCTATTTCCCTGAACTAGTCGACACGCTTCTTCGTGGCCTGCCAGAACAGTGTGTCCTCGATGGTGAAGTGGTCATCGCATCCGATCGTGGACTTGACTTTGATTCGCTTCAACTACGCATTCACCCTGCAGCATCGCGGATCAAGCTACTAGCGAAACAGACTCCCGCGTCGGTTGTGTTCTTTGACCTTCTCTGTGCAGGAGAGGACGATCTGCGCGAACAACCCTTCGAAGAGCGGCGCAAGCGCCTCGAGTCTTTGCTCAAGCCGGCGGCCCCTTCCATCTACATCACGCCTATGACGCAAGATCCCTCCATTGCATTGGATTGGTTCAGCCGATTTGAGGGCGCTGGTCTTGATGGAGTGATGGCCAAGCCGATTGGCGGAGTATACCAACCAGACAAGCGGGTCATGCTCAAGCTCAAACATGAGCGAGACTGTGATTGCGTCGTTGCCGGTTTTCGTTGGCACAAAAATGGCCTGGGTACAGCTATTGGATCGCTGCTCCTCGGACTTTACGATGAAGCTGGAGAGTTGCAGCATGTAGGGGTATGCGCCAGCTTCACGATGGATAAGCGGAAAGAATTGGTTTCTTATCTTGCGCCTTATCGTGACGATGCACTTGCGGATCATCCGTGGGCCAATTGGGCTTCTTCGCAAGCCGCTGGGGCAGGAAAGCGTATGCCTGGCGCCCAGAGCCGTTGGAGCCAGGGGAAGGAGCTGTCCTGGGAGCCGCTTCGCATAGAGCTGGTTTCAGAGGTTGTGTACGAGCACATGCAAGGGGATCGCTTTCGCCACATGGCGCTGTTTCGAAGATGGCGTTCTGACAAAAGACCTATGGATTGCACTTACGCACAACTCGAGGTTGCTCCGCCACAGGAACTGATGGAGATATTTCCGCACGGCGGATAAGCTTGTTTAGTTTCCTGCGATGCGTTCGACTACTTACTTGGTCCTCCCGCGTTGGATCATCATCGGGGTAAGGTGTTCCTTGCGGTGGGCGCAGCTCTTCCGGCACATGCCGCAGGTTTATCCGAATGCGATACCAAATAGTCGATCGTCCTCGCATGCGGTCCACAAGCACATCATCGACGGCAAGCAATGCCGCGGCTTTAGGGTGCTGAGTTTTCCATCGTTCCAATCCGTGCAAAGCAGCTTCTTCCTTTGGAGAGTTCGCAACTACGATCAACGGCATCTTTGAGCGCGTGATTTTAGCCGAGGATTTCTTCGCAGCCGATTTTGCTCGGGAGGTAGAAACGCGTGGCCCCTCTCCCTCCATCTTGCGAAAGTGCGGAGGCCAAGGGGCATCTCCCAGACCTTGAGCCTCGTCACGCGCCGCCAATTCGAGCAGCTGGTCGAGAGAACCCTTTGCGCTGTCCATCCCGGCATGCGGGTCGCCCATCTCGGCGAATCGTTGCGGCATGGTGAGTACGGTAAAGTCACCCGGTTCGCAGTCGGGGACCTCATCCCATTTGAGCGGAGCGGAGACACGCGCGTCAGGCAGAGGCCGCACGGAGTACGCGGAGGCTGTGGTGCGGTCCTTCGCGTTTTGGTTGTAGTCGAGGAAAATACCGTGGCGCTCTTCTTTCCACCATTTCGAACTAGCTAAGGTAGGCACTCGGCGCTCAACCTCGCGTGATAGAGCTATCGCGGCGCGGCGAACCTCGGTGAAGCTCCAGCGTTGCTCTATGCGGACGTTGATGTGTATTCCTCGCGAGCCGCTCGTCTTAGGCCATCCGACAAGCCCGAGCCCATCAAGCACCGATTTCACCTCCATCGCAACAAGACGTACATCGTTCCATCCCACACCTGGACCTGGGTCCAAATCGACACGCAGCTCATCGGGATGATCAAGATCGCCCAAGCGAATGGCGTGAGGATGCAGTTCGATGCATCCGAGATTTACGATCCAGGCTAGGCCGGCGGTATCGTCTACAACGACTTCTTCTGCCGTTCGCCCAGAAGGAAAAGAAAGGGTAACGGTCCGCAGCCATCGGGATGATCGGTTGGCGCACGTTTCTGATAGAAAGGCTCTGCCTCAGCCCCATTGACGAATCGCTTAAGAACGATGGGCCGGTCCCGGATGCCGGCCAGAGCTCCGCTCGCTACAGTGAGAAAATAGCGGACGAGGTCCAGCTTGGACAGGGTTGTTTTTTTTGAAAAATAAAGCTTTTCGGGATGACTGATACGGATCTCTCGGCCCTCGATCTGGAGACTCTCGGCTTCGTCGCTTTTTTTCACGGAACCAGCTTACATCGTGCGTCCCGTGTGAGGTAGTCATTAACCGGACGAATTTAGTGGGAGGATGGTCTCATGGAAACAGCACATCGAGATTGCGTCAGCATCTAATGTTCTGAATTGAAGACCAGCAGCAAGTTGCGTGAAGGATAGAACCGCCATGAAAATAGCGAGTTGGAATGTCAATTCGATCCGCGCGCGACTTGAGCCGGTAACGAAATGGCTGGAAAAGTCAAAGCCGGATATCCTGCTGCTGCAGGAGCTCAAAGGTTCTGAGTTCCCGGTCGATTATTTCAAGACGCTGGGATACGAGAGCTCTGCTGTCACGCAGAAGTCATACAACGGTGTTGCGATCCTCTCTCGGCATCCGATTGAAACGATCAGCACGACGCTCAATGGCGATGAGACAGACAGCCACGCTCGATTCCTCGACACTCTCATTGATGGAATTCGGGTCATCAATATCTATCTCCCTAATGGCAATCCGGTCGGAACTGCCAAGTTCGACTACAAGCTCGCCTGGATGGACCGACTTTCATTTCTCTTAGCCGATTTAATTAAGAAGGACGAGCCTGGGCTCATCGGTGGCGACTTCAATGTCATTCCCGAAGACGTTGATTGCCACAAGCCTTCCTCATGGGTTTACGACGCTATATTTCAGCCTGAGTCACGATCGAGGTATCGTGCCTATCTGGCGATGGGATACACCGATGCCTTCCGCTCGCTGCATCCGGAGGAGAGCGGTAAGTTCACGTACTGGGATTACTTCCGAAAGGCTTTTGAATATAACCGCGGAGCTCGCATCGATCATTTTCTCCTTTCGCCAAAGATCGCAAGCAGGCTCAGATCTTGCGAAATTGATACCGGTCCTCGAGCTGAAGAAAAGCCATCAGACCATACGCCCATCGTCATCGAGCTAAGCTAGTCGTGCTGCGGTCATCCTCATCACGATAGATTTCATTCGCAAGGACCTGAAGTTGGAGTGCGTTGGAATAGGCGTGGCCGGCGGCGGTATTATCGAAGATGATCCACGTCCTTTTATGCGGTTCAATCTTCGATCCCAGTGAATTTAGAAACGCCGCGTCGTAGCTCGAATAGTACATGTGGGGTGAACCGTGCAACCGATAATAAGCGAGGCCCTCGTCGCCGCCACACGCACTCGCTTTTGGTCCCCCCTTAGGAGGATCGGCAGCTACTCGTGTGATTTTGTATTTCACTAGCAGATCATCGACTGCATCGTTAAACCAGCTCGGATGGCGTGGCTCCAGAACGATGTCGGCCGAGTACATATTTCGTACCGCAATCAGGAAGTCTGTCACCATACTCTTATCGAACGCAAGAGATGGCGGAAGTTGGAAGAGGACTGGTCCTCTCTTTTCTCCGAGTGGTTCGATCTGGGTGAAGAAAGCTTGCATCAGGGGCTCGACGTCGCGAAGTTTTGCATCGTGCGTGATCGTCTTGGGAGCCTTGATCGAGAAGCGGAAGTCTGCCGGGGTTTCTTTTGCCCACCTGTCCCACGTAGTTGCTCGGTGGACTCGATAGAAGGTTGAGTTAATCTCAACGCACGGGAGCATCCGAGAGTAGCGTTGTAAATGGCTGCCAAGCCGGTGCGACCATTCCGGTTGGAATTGCTGTGGCATGGACCAACCGGCAGTGCCAATACGGAACATGTTGATTGGATGCATGAAACTGCTTTGATCGTCATGAACAATACTTCAAACGCTGTCTGCTAATGTGGTTTCGCCACCGGCGGCGGATCTGTTCAATCGCGCCATTTTCGCAAAAGCGTCTTGCTCGATTCGATTTCATTGAGCGCTGGAGAGAAGCTGGGGACTGCATTCTCGACCGCTGCCGGGTGCGGATCTGGTTCAGGTGCCGATGCCGCGGCCTGTTTACGCCACCTGCCCGTGGAGACAATCCTGAAGCTGCAAGGGGACAGAAAGCGCCAACTGCCCCTACGTTACCACCGCCCCAATCACGGACGGCAAAGTAGTGCCGAGTCATGGACTGTTCGATGCCTTCAGGAAGGGAGCTTCGCTCACATGCCCATGATGGTCTCTGAACCAGTGGGCCTTTCGCAGGCCGCCAAGGGTGTGAAGGTCGCGATCGTGCGCGCCTGGACGGACGCTCAAACGCGGAAGAGGCGCGATCACCATCAAGGAATATCTAAGCTTCCGCCACGTCTCCATAGAGACACAACCGAACCAGCAGAATCTGATCGACCGGTCACTTGAGGAAGCCGGATTGCGGCGGCAAGTAGCTGTCCATCTTCCTTATTTCCAAGCCGCCATCCGGGTGCTTGAGGCCACAGACCTGGTGCTGACGATGCCTGCCCGAATCGCAGAACCGACGCTGGCCGCATTCGATTTCCCGAGGCTGAAGGCCCCGAAAGAGATTCCCCAGGTTCGCTACTCGATGGTTTGGCATCCGCGCTTCGATAGCGATCAGTTGCACGCCTGGATTCGAGAAACAGTGCGCCAAATCTTTAGCAATCCTGCTTCGCACCAAGAATAGAAGATGGCAAGTCGGCTTTCGTCAGCACTTTATTCATGGCGGAAAGAGCGTTTCTGAGGATCGGGAGCGTCGCAAAGTGAAGAGGTCTGTCGCTTGCTACAGCGATAAGTGCAGTACAGAATCACTTCTTGCCTTCTGAACGTTTGTTCAGAGCAACATGATCGGTAACGATAAGCACGCTTGGCGTTAGGAATGAATCTGGTTGGAATTAGGGAGTCTACAAGGCGGCTTGAGCGGGCTCGGGCGGAGTATCACTCGCGGGTTCTGAGGTAGAAGAAGTCTCCGTAGAAGAGACCCGCGCGCGGCAGTACTGACGTGGAGAACAACCCATCTCTCTTTTGAATGCGAACCCGAAGGCGCTTTCGGATTCGTAGCCGAGCGAGAGAGCGATGGACGAAACCGCGTCCGATGAGTTCACAAGCCTGTCCGCCGCGAGCAGCATTCGCCATCGAATCAGGTACTCCATGACGGATGTTCCCACTTGCTCCTTGAAGCGTAGCGCGAAGGCCGACCGCGACATGCCAGCGTGTTCAGCGAGTTCCTGAACGGTCCAACGATGTCCTGGACGTTCATGCATCGCTGCGATGGCCGCGCCCAATTGCTTGTTGGCAAGTGCGAAGAGCCAACCGATTCCACCCGTCATCTTGTCTGTCATATGGATGCGCAGAACTTCGATCAACATCATCTGGGCAAGGTACTCGCCTTGAAGCACCCAGCCCGGTTGTGGATCGCGGATGACAGCCATCATGCGTTCCAAATACCAGTGCAGTGCCACTCGGTCTTCAGGATTGCGGATATGGATGAGAGTCGGCAGCACCTCCGACAAGATGTTTGCGTGCTCTCCAGCGAAAGTGAAGATTGCGCTGAGCCCGAGGCAGGCCCCTCCGCCCTGCCAAGTAAGTATCCTGCCGTTCAGTTTCTCAGCCATCACGGAGAGAAGATTGACCGGTGGGACTGCCGGATCGCTAGCAGCCCGAAACGCCGGCCCGTGCGGCAGTACGGCAAACTCTCCCGCCTGCAACAGGACAGGCTCGTCAACACCATCGATGGACAGCCAACAGCGGCCCGAGACGAGTGCAAGACAGAAGAAGCCACCGCCACCTGGAAACTGGAAAGACCAATCCCCGCCTGCGTCGATCCCACCAGACTGGTAGCCGCGCGGCTTAAGCAGCGAAAGCACGTCCGAAAGCGGGTCGTCAGCGATTCTGGACGATCTCGATATAAATGCATCTTCCATCGCATAGATTCTATCGCTGGCCATCTTTAGGCTGCTAGATAGGAGAAAGAATTATGCGTGTTTTTGTAACTGGGGCTACAGGATTTATCGGTTTCCCGATCGTCAAGGAGTTGATTGCGGCGGGGCACCAGGTAACGGGACTTGCTCGCTCAGAGGCTTCCGGCAGGAAGCTGCTTGAAGCTGGCGCGCAGGTGCAGGTGGGCACAGTTGACGATCTGGAAGGACTGCGCCGGGGAGTTTCAACCTCAAATGGTGCGATCCATACAGCTTTCTACCATCAACTAGGGCATGTTCCGCTTGGGACTCGTCTTCGCGTCTTTCTCGGTGGCGCTCCGAGAGGGATTGTACCGAGATTTATGGGAGCAGCCGCCGCGACTGATCGACGTGCTATCGAGACGATTGCTGCATCGCTGGGAAAGGGCAGCCCGCTGGTGGCGACATTCGGGACGCTGGCGATGAAGCCTGGACGGCTCGCAACCGAGGACGAGACCTATGATCAGACTCCGAGGGCCTTCGGAGCCATTCGGGCTAAAAATGAGGATCTGCTGAAGGAGTGGGCGGCGCGTGGGCTTCGTACGTCTGCGATCCGGCTGCCGCCGATTGTTCACGGTCACACTGCCTTTGGACTCGCATCGTTGCTGATCCCAATCGCGCGGAAGAAGAAGGAGTCGGCGTATGTGGGCGACGGTATGAATCGGTGGCCGTCGGTGCATCATCTCGATGCAGCACATCTGTTTCGACTGGCGTTTGAGAACGGGCCTGCGGGAGGAACTTATCATGGCGTCGATGAGGAGGACATTCCGTTCCGCAGAATCGCGGAGGTGATCGGACGGCGCCTGAATGTGCCGGTCGTGAGCAAATCGCCTGAAGAGGCGAAGAAGCAGTTCGGATTCGTTGGGCCGGCGGTGCCGATCGACAATCCCACCTCCAGCAAGCTCACCCGCGAACGACTTGGATGGAAGCCAACCCACATGGGACTTCTTGCCGATCTCGAACAGACCGACGTCTTTTCCAAGGTGTGAGCCGGTGCGATGCCAGTGGGGAAGTACCACTGCCATTCGATCAATGGATGTTCCGCCTTCCACACTTATGAACTAATCATCCTGGACAACTATGACGAACTCGAAGATCCGTACGATGTTGGTTTATGGCGCAACCGGCAAAGCGGGGCGTCTGGTGGTTGAACGTGCCCTAGGGCAGGGCTGGGCCGTCACGGCTTTTGTCCGTAATCCAGATAAACTTTCCGAGGCGCTGCGCTCGAAGATAGCGATCGTGAAAGGTGATCTCTGCGACGCAGGGGCGGTCAAGGCGGCGGTCCAAGCTTGCCGGCCTAACGCGATTATCGATGCTTCAAGTGCAATCCCTTTTGGTCACGCGAAGGGACAGCCCGCCAACAACGCGAATCGCGGTTTGCTTACTCAAGCAACAGTGGATGCATTGGAGGCTGACGGCCGTCTAGCGGATTGCGTCTTGCTCATCGTGGGAGGCCAGCTTTTGCCTGAACCCGGAGGAACGATCAATAGCTGGTCGATCGCGGCCATGGCATGGGTGCTGCGCGCGTTTATCGCGCGAAAGGCGTGGCGTGATGCGGAGCGTGTGGTTCGCTGGTGTTTTGAGGGCACTCCTTCCGCTTTTCGTTTCGTATACGCACGCATGGGCCAAATGGTGGAGGCACCGTCGCGTGGCACACTCTGCGCAGAAGCGACGCTGGACAACATTCAGCGCGGCAGCGTGTCATACGTTGACGTCGCCGAGGCGCTGGTGAAGCTCGCAAGCGACGAAGAACGGAGATGGGAGCGTAAGGCCCTTTTCTTTAACTACGATTAAAAATCCAAGTCGACGCTTTTGGAACAGGATGCCACTGGATCCTGTTCTTTTCCGGAGTCGAGCTGTTGCCGGCACAATATTTGCGCCTGTCAAACGTTATTAGATCCAGCACTTCACGAATGAAGCCTAACCGTTGTGCCTCAATCGCCCTGGCAGGAGGACGGTGTCTATCGCTCTTCCAGAGTCGACTGGATTACGAGTTAGGCAAACATGAGAGGTGAGGATCATGGCAATTTTTGAAGAGCAAGGCAAGGCAACGCCGATGACGAATCCTGACACAAATTGCAAGTTTGATCCGGGCATTATGGTGCCGGTGTCGACCCTATGCGCTGTGAAGCAAAAGGACCGTACGTTCCGATTTGTCCTTACGACGTTCTTGTCATCCGGACCGTCACTCCTGAAGAGAAAACTAAATTTCTCCTGGTGGGAAGGTTGATATTGTTCGTCCACGGGGAAAGCAGGCGTTCGTCCTCGACCTTGATTCTTGCCGGGGGTGTGGTCTGTGCGTTCGGGCTTGTCCCGCGGAGGCGATCAAACTGCAAAAGCAATTGCGCTGACGAAGCGGGTTCGCACCTGGATTTACGGGCAAAGCGGAAAGAATGCTCAATTGCTGGTAACAGGGCAATGCGCTCATTGAGCCGGCATGCGGTATGCAGTGCATCTGAGATGCGCGCTTCTCGGGACGAACTAAGGCCGAAGCGTTGTTGGTATTCAAGGCTTGCCAGCGACTGCGGCATCAAGCCAGGCGTACAGCAGTTCCTCGGCACCAGGATTCCCCATGTGTCCTCTATTGCCCCTCGCAATTAGGTCTTTTTTATCCCCTTTAAGCCCCACGATTAAGCTGTCCTCGATCGGAAAGATTGAGTCCTCCATTCCATTGATGATGAGAAGTTTGCAGCTCGGTCGATCGAGAACGCCCGAGTCGAGCAAACTGAACTTGCGTGCGTCGTCCGCGTAAGCTGCGACGGGCTCATTCTCGCGATAGCCAAATTTGTAAGCTAAAGCATCAGCCAGGGCGAATGGATATTCCATTTGGTTCTGGGCGTAGATCCAGGCTTTATCAAACATATGGTGACAGCCGCCACCTTGTGCTACGGCGGCAAACAGGCGGTTCGAATGTGTATGTGCAATCCGCATTGCATAATAGCCGCCGGTACTGATTCCTCGCGCGCTTATCTTGGAAAGATCAAGACTATATTCGGCCGCATGTGCATCCACCCAATCGAGAACACTGCTCATGAGGCGATCAGGGGATGCAGGATCGTTGGGAGCTGCGGGACAATCGCCAGTGCCTGGAATCTCGAAACTAAGCGTTGCAAAACCACGATCCATGTGGGCTTGGGTGCGAGGAGTGTGATCGGTTTTGTAAGCGTCAAGACCGCAGATGAATAGGAGAACCGGCCAACCGTCTCTGGGCTTTGTTCCGTTTGGCATTCGCAAATAGGCCTGAATCGGCAGGCCAAGATCGCCGGCTGAGACATCCACATGGGAAAAAGGAATATCGACCGGAACACTCGGCGGATTCAAATATTGTCCCGCTCTGGCGTATGCTGCTTTCCCTTTTTCCCATGCTTCCTGGCTAAGCCTGGATCGATTGACCGGAAATCTTGCGATGCGATATACAGCCGCTGCGCGAAGATAAAAATCTCGTGCTTTTGCGTCGTCTTTATCCTCTTCAGCGCGTCTGGCAAACGCTACAAGATCGTAGCCCACGGAGAAAAATGGCCTCGCATACTCATCCGGTTTGTAAAGGAAGTCAGATCGATCCTCCGACAACTTCACAATCTCATCGAAGACAGGATCGAAATCCGCTACCTTCGCATCCGTGAAAGGGTAAATGCCATGCTCGCAAAGCGTACGCCACTTTTCAGACCAAAGCCTTGTAATGGAATCGTGATATCCAAAATACGGAAATCCATTTCGTAACTCGGATGCGGTGGATTGAACGTGATACGAGGGCGAGGCAATAGAGGTTGCTCTTGTCATGGCAACGGTTCTCCTGAAGGCAACGGTTTTCCTGAAGAAAGACATCGTGCTTAGTGACGCAATACTAAGTCACTCTCCATTGGCGTTCTTCACCATCTGACGTTCTTCTTCACTCATCAGAAAATCGAAGGTATCCGGGGGCAGAACTCGGGCGTTATATCTGGCTGCGATCTCCGGCATCTGCTTCTTCAGCTCAGCCATCTTTTTCGGATCAGGCGGGGGTGGAGGAGTGGTTCGCGTCGCGACCGAAGGACCGATCTCCATAAACTCTCTTTCCAGACCGGCTGGAGAGATGATGCAAAGGAGACGGGCAGGCACCGTGGAAAGATTATGAAAGGTGTGCGGTGCCCATCCGGGAACATTGACCGCTGCACCTGTCGGCGCAAGGGTGCGTTGATCGTGACAGAAGACGACCACCTCGCCTTCCAGCACGAGAAAAGTCTCCTCGCACTCGTGAGCATGAGGCATCGGTCCTCCGCCGGGAGGAATTAGAAAGTCCATCACAGAAAGCTTTTCGTCTGTATCGGAGCCCTTCAAAACGATGGAGTAGGTATCTGCTCCCACACAAACGTTTGGACGATCCTTGGGCAGAGAAACTGTCAGAGTGCGGGATGTGGTCGGTACAGTGCTTGTCTTGGACATCAACGTCTCCTTGGTTTGTAAAGGTCTCAGTTCTGCGCGATTGGTAGCAGCTAATTTATGGCTGTGTCGGTCTTGAGCATTTGAATGTGTCTCACGATCTCTTCGGGGCATTCCTCTGGAAGAAAATGTTCGCAGTCGGGAACAACGTACCCGGTAACATCGGAGGCGATCATCGCAACCATCTCGCGCACCTTGTCTCCCTGCGCTTTCTCTCCGCCAATCGCCACGACGGGAATCTGCACCTTGTGCTTCTGCAATGGCTCGGTCTGAGCGATGGTTGTGAAGGCAGCCCGGTACACTCCCATTGCTCCCAATACACCGTTGCTTCCTGAGAATGTACGCAGGTATTCCTGGATGGTGCTTTCAGGGATGGCATCGGGGCGCGAGACTGCGGATTCAAAGAACCATGTCAAGAACTCACGCTCACGTCCGACAACGAGACGCTCGGGCACCCCCGGAGCAAGTGGAAGAACCCACCACCACATAGATCCCTTCTGCATAGCCTCGGGCGTGTACGCGATGATCTTTGTAAGGACCGAAGATAGCATCACCGGCACTTCCATATAAAGCAGTCCGCGAATCTCCTCAGGATGATCTGCGGCCCACAGCATCGCTGGCGGAGCGCCCATGTCATGCGCAGCAAGGATGAGAGGTTGTCCTCCGCCAAACTTCAACACCCGCACGAGAGAACGGAACTCCTCAGCAAGAGCGCGGCCATCATATCCCTCCGTTCCCTGTGGCTTATCGGAGTCACCATAGCCGCGCATATCCGGAGCAAGGACCGCAAATCCTGCTTCCGCCAGGAGTGGCATAACGTGCTTCCAGACAAAGCTTGTCCCCAGGAAACCATGCCACAGAAGCACAGGCGCGCCGCTCGGATCACCTCCGATCCAATAGTGAATGCGTATCCCATCGACAATGGCTGTTTCGCTACGAAAACCGGGAATAACTTTGCCGTTGGACATCGCGCTCCTTTCTGGTTTGGCTGGTTGATCGAGACGTTATGATTTGCTGGTCCATGTGCTCGCCGCTTCCTGGGCGAAGTCGGCGTACGACCGAGGAGCATGTCCAAGCAGAGTGGTAAGCGATTCCAGATCGCCGGGTTCTGCAACGAAGCCGCGTTCAAGATATCCCTGAAACATCATGCGAAAATCGAATGCCGCCCACGCCGGTCCTTTGTCTCGCATCTGCTTTTCAAACGCATCCATATCGTGGCCCGCATAAGAGATTTCCTTGCCAAGAACATCACTCCAGATGGCAGCGGCGCCAGGGCCACTCAAGACATCCGGGCCATTCAGGTTGTAGGTCTTTCCTTCGTGGCCGGTCGTGGTCAGCGCGATTGCCTCGGCTTCCGCGACATCTCGTATATCGACCGATGAGATACCCACTGGTCCGAGAGGCATGGGGTATACGCCGGCCTTGGTGAGCGAATCTTTCAGACTTAGATCGTTCTGATGAAAGTAGTTGGGACGAATCACCGTATAGGGCACATCGAATTCGTGCAACGCGCTCTCCAGCGCAAATTTCGCGCTGAAATGAGGCACATCCTTGAACACGTCCGCGCGATACACGGAGTGATACACGATGTGCTTCACCTTCCTCTTTCTTGCAAGGTTGTAGGCGATCAACGCTTGCGTCAGTTCGTCCGGCGTTCCTGCGTTCAAGAGGTAGAGCTTGTCTACGCCTTCGAGAGCTTTCTCGACGCTGGCCGGCTCAAGCAGATCCCCAACGACGTGTTCCGCTCCAGTTGGAACCTCGGCTTTTTGATCGCGCACCAGTACGCGAACCTGTACATCGCGCGCCAGCAACTCTTTGACAACTTCCGAACCCACATTACCTGCTCCACCTATTGCCAATATTTTCATAACCACCTTCTTAGGAAAATTGTGAATTTTGGTCTATCAATGTTTGATCTTGCCACCATCAACGTTGAGGAGTTGTCCGCTCATGAAATCCGCTTCTGGCGAAGCAAGGAAGAACACTGCGCCCGCCAGGTCATCCGCTTGTTCATCTCTCTTCAGCGCACGTAATTTGGGTTGTTCTGCGATGAGCTCTTGTGGAAGATCTCTGAGCACCGGAGGTGTCAACGTAAGTCCCGGAGCAACGCAGTTCACCGTTATTCCGTATTGACCGACCTCCATCGCGAGGGACCGAGAGAGGCCAACGACGCCTGCCTTGGCCGCGACATAGTGTGTCTGCCCTGCGACGCCCTCAAAGATCGATGCGGAACTGAAGTTGATAATCCGGCCCCAACCTTTGGCCTTCATCATGGGAAGCAACGAATGACACATTGAAAAGGTGCCCGTAAGGTTGATGGCAATCACCTTCTGCCAGTCGTCTAATTGCATCTGCTCAAATGGCACAACGGGATAAAACCCGGCGCAGTTGATGAGAATATTGACCTCTTCAAAGTGCTCACGGATCGCGGTAGTAATAGCTTGTATTGAGGCAGCTTCTGTTATATCTGCTGTGATGCTCGCGTAGCGACGGTTTGATCGATGAATGCCATCGAGAGCACCAAGCCCTTCAAGATTCACATCGATAGCGAAAACAGCGTCCCCATTGGCGAGGAAGCGACGGACCAAAACCGATCCGATGCCACCTGCTGCTCCCGTGATGACAACGACTCTATCCTTTTGCACGGCAATCTCTCCGATGCTCCAACGCGAGCGAACCCGCTACAAGGAGAGATGCACGATAGAGCGAGGACTATGTCCTCAAACATGCAAAACGGTATTGCACTATTGCAATATTAATTTTTGCGTACTTTGGATTTGCGTTGAGAGAAGCAGAGCTTACCTTGAGCGCCATGCAGGCACGGGTCGCGGTCTGTACCTATGTAGGGTTCAATGTAGTTCAGGAAGGCTTCAATTTTCGGTGTGAGCCTCGACGATCCTGAATACAAAGCACATAAAGTGATCGAAGGCGGCCTCCACAAGGGCATCAAACGTGTCAGCTTGTTCGCCATGCCAGGCTGGGTAGCCAGCCACAGCGGGAGAACGGCGATGCCCGCACCATCGACAGCCAACTGCCGGTGAATCTCCGGGTCACTTGCAATCGCGACAAGGTCCGTCTCGGGCGTTACCCTCGATCTCTCCTTCGAGAGTCTCCAGAGGTCGAAGCCGCCTTCGGGAAGAAGACCAATGCATCGATGAGATGCAAGGGATGACGGCTCATTCGGGGTACCATGTTTTGCAAGATATCGAGGACTTGCGAAAACCCCCTGGAGAATCTCCGGATAGAGGCGGCATCGTTTCGTGGAATCCTTGGGAGCCCTGACTTTAAAGTAGACGTCCAGTTCATCTTCAGGTTCCTTGTCCCAACCGGAAGAATACAAATCGATCTCGATTCGAAGTTCAGGATACTTCCCTAGAAAAGAGCTCAGTAGTGGCGACAATGTATTTTTTGCGAAACACACAGGCGCTGCGATTCGAAGAGTCCCGCTGGGATTTGTCCTTTGAGCTTCCAGCCCTTCACCACCCTCGCGAAGAGACCTAAGCGCGCTCTTGCAGGAGACCAGGTACCGCTTCCCGGCCTCTGTCACCGTGAGACCGCGTTGCGTCCGCCGAACGAGGAGTACTCCGAGGCACTCCTCTAATCTCGTGAGCGACCGGCTGACCGTCGACGCCGGTTGTTCAAGCTCCTTGGCAGCACCCGTAATGCTTCCGGCTTTCGCGACCGCTTCGAATGTACGAATGTCATTTAGATCGAGAGTCTTTCGCATGCATGGATTGTAGCTGTGCACCGCCAGAGCGATGCAGGTAGGCCTCGCCCTGACTAAGAGAATTGTGCTTAAGAGTGCGGGGGCCGAGAGCGCATTGGCGATTTATCGCCCATCGAGAAATCAGCGCAAGGTTGGACCCCAGATTGCCAAGGCTAGGATCGTTGAATTGTGCGCAACGCCTTCTCGAGCGGGATGACCTCTCAACAGCGCTGTTCACTGTAAACTTATAGTCAAGAAATCGCGTCACTTTGCGGGGTTTGGCGTGTCACCTAGCCTTCTGTTTTCGAAAGAGAATATATATTACTTCGTCGAGGACAAGCAGGGGCGACTGAAGGTCGCCTACGAAGCCCTATCGGACGAGGAGGCGCTGGATGGCGCTAAAACACAGGCATTGAAAGAGAAGTTTGGAATCACTGTTCCAACCCTTCTTCGCAACAAGAACGAATATGAATCGACGGATCGGCAAGTCACGGCGAACGAGTTTCTCGGCCGGAATATGCTCGGTGCGCCCGGACACGCCCTACGTCCGACAACTTGTGACCCAACTGAGGAAAGCCGACATAACTGTCTGGTTTGACGAGGACTCTATCGCGTGGGCAAGTCTTTGCGTCCGGCTATCAACAAGGGGCTGATAAACAGTAGCTATGCGATAGTGGTTCTCTCGAAGCCGTTCTTGGCAGCACGCAAGTGGACAGAGCATGAGCTCAATGGCCTGTTTGCGAGAGAAAAGGTTGGCCGCTTCATCATCCTGCCGATCTGGCATGGGATCGAGCACGAAGACTTGGTCAATTATGACCCGGCTCTAGCGGAGGACCGCCTGACGAAGGGTCCGCGCCACAGATGGCATACCCGACATCGTTCGAAGCGCGTTGCAGGCATTGGGCAGAGCGCCCGTAGACATCCCGGCGGGTTTGTCTTGATTACCGGCGATCAAGAGCATGATGGTACTCAGGACGATGTCGCTGGACTGTTTTTCATGACAGATAAACATTTGAAGGCCAAAGGCTTCGTTCGAATGCAGTTCAGCAATTCCTCGAATCTCCTGGCGTCCGAAATTTAATCAATCTGTGGTTTCGCTGATGTAATAAGGAGGCGAGGGCCTTTCAATCTCTCCAGTCAGCGCGTTAGATTTCGGCAATTAGCAGCGACCGTTTCCCAACTCGCGCTAACAGGCATTACACTTATTGACCTAACGGACCGAATACTCGATTACTTCCGAGGTGCGCGTTTGTCATTACGGATATGTTTTCAAGCGGGAAGCAATCCGGCTGTGCGGTAACTTTCGATCAGACTGTCGTAGAGGGTAATGTCTGCTCGGCTTCTCGCCATCAGCTGAGCGCCCACAATTCCAGAGTAGATAGCACGTGCTCGCTTCTCTGCTTCCTTGGGGTGGGCAACCTTGGCAGCAACCAAAGTCTTCTTGAGCCATGCAACATTGACGTCGGTGAAAGTTTGAACTTCCGCCTTTACTTCGTCAGGCACATCATCGAATTGCGCAGACATAAAGCTGCAAAGACAGATGCGGTTGTCGTTCTCCAGTGCCCAGCGAAAGGTCTCTGGATAGCGGCGCAGCGCATCCAGCGGCATCGCTGAATTCTTCAGCAGTGACTCAAGATAAGCCGCGGCATCCTCCCAATAGCGCTTCGCTACCGCCGTAGCCAGGTCGGCTTTACTCGGGAAGTAATAGTAGATGCTCGCGGCTTTGATACCGACCTGTTCTGCCAAATCACGGAAGTTCAATCCTGCATAACCGTGAGCTTGAGCAACAAGCTTCGCAGCGGCCAGAATGTCTTCACGAGCGTTTGCACTCATCCCACACCTCCTACATATCTGTAAATAAATCTCTCAATTTTGAATCTACCATGTGGCAGGTAGAATCTCAAGTGTCATAGCCTGCCTAGTGGCAGGTAGAGAGGAAGGCAATGAGCACAGAACTGATTTATTCCGACGCAACCAAGCTGGCCGAACTGATCCGCACACGCGAGGTCTCTCCGGTCGAAGTTATGAAGGCGCACCTCTATCGTATCGAGGCGCTCAATCCGAAGGTGAATGCAATCGTTACGATCGCCGGGAATGCGTTGCAGTGTGCCAGGGAAGCAGAGGCGGCAATACTGCGAGGAGACGAGCTGGGACCTCTACACGGTGTGCCATTCACAGTAAAGGATTCGATCGACACCGCCAAGGTGCAGACCCAACGCGGAACGCCGATCTTCAAGGGCCGAACGCCCGACACGGATGCAACCAGCGTTGCGCGTCTCAAGAAGGCTGGGGGCATTCTGCTTGCGAAGACCAATCTGCCTGAATTCTCTTACGGAATCGAAAGCGACAATCTGCTCACGGGCCGGACAAACAACCCCTGGAACATGGATCTGACTGCAGGTGGTTCAAGCGGCGGGGAGTCTGCGGCGATCGCAGCCGGCATGTCTCCACTTGGTCTGGGCACTGACCTTGCAATCTCGGTACGTGGTCCGGCGGCTCACACCGGCATTGTTTCTCTCAAGGCAACCCATGGACGAGTACCAATGACAGGCATCTGGCCGCGTGAGCCGCGCCGTTTCTGGCACGTGGGCCCAATGGCGAGGAGCATTCGCGATCTGTCACTGGCCTTTTCACAACTAGCTGGACCGGACGGACAGGACGCCTACTCCAGCAGCGCCCTCCCGTTCGATAACAACATCCACTCCAACAATCGCTCGCTTCGTGTGGGCTGGCTCGTCGAGCCAGGTTTTGGGCCGATCGACCGTGAGGTCGCAGTAACGGTGGAAACTGCCGCGGATGCGCTCAAAGCCTTCGGACACATGGTCGAGTCCGTGCGCATTCCTGCATTTGAGCGCGACTTCGCACTCGATGTCTTCAGCCGTCTGCATGTCCTCGAGATGAAGCCCGGATTCGTGAAGACAACGGCAGGCCGCAGCGAGGATGAAATAGGTGCAATGGCCAGGTTCATGCTCTCACTGCCTGATACGCCAGCGGCAGACTATATCGACGCAGTGCAGGCTGCGGAGAGGCTTAAGGATGGGTATGCCGAGTATTTCCAGAAGTACGACGTATTGCTCACTCCGGTACTTCCTGTTCCGTCCTTTAGGCACGGTCAGGCGGAACTACAGATCAACGGCCAGACGGTAAGCATCATGAACATCATGTCCGCGACCTCGCCATTGAATGTGACCGGTCTGCCGGGCATTTCCATGCGGTTCGGTACGAGCCATAACGGGATGCCGATCGGTGTGCAGATCGTTGGTAATTGGCACGCCGAATCTACGATTCTTCATGCGGCAGCCCTTTTGGAGCAGGTAAGTCCTGTACGGGAGCTACATCCTAGTCTTTGAATGGCACCAATCATGAGCGAGCAGGAGCGGTGCCGCTTCTGCTCGTTTGCTCTCCGTTGGAGGATCATTAGCCACAAGTCGGCTTCTCGGAAATGATTCGTGAATGCCTATGTTCGAGCCGTGCTCCTGTTGACGTGTCTCTTCAACCGGTCAGAAGGATTTCTCCCTGTTGCAAAATCTGAGGCGGCCTCATACTTCCACGCTGCAGCGCGTGCTGCAGTAGAGCATAGCTCTGATGCAGACTCAACATCGCAGCGGTCAAAGCGAACGGCTGAGCGAAGATTGAGTGTTCCCGCTTGATCATCTCCAAGGTCACATCGATCTTATGCAAGGCTTGCATGTGCTTACCTGTTGACCAGTGTGAGAGAGTGCGAAGTTTCGATCTTTTCTCCGGTCTCACGAGGCCAGGAAATCGACAGCAAAGCTCCTCCTTCTGGACGGTTCGACGCCGTTACACTCCCACCGTGAGCTCGCACCACCGCTTCAACGAATGCAAGCCCAAGCCCATGCCCTCTGGAGTCTCTTCCTTTCACCCTCTGCTCGAACATCCGGAGACCAATCTCCGAAGCAAATCCCGGGCCATCATCCTCCACAATCAGGGTTGTAGCGCTCTCACTTGTGCCAAGTTTTATGGAAACGGTGCATGATGCGGGTAGGTGGTTGAGTTCGTTATCGAGAAGGTTTGCGACCACCCGATGAAGAAGAGCAGCGTCTGCCAGTATTGTGACAGGGCCAGCGCTTAGTAGATTCACTCGAAGCCCTTTCTCCAACATGGAAGGCTCGTACAGGTCAATCATGATTCGAACCAGTTCATCGAGATCGACGTCGGTGCGTGAAAGTCTAAGCGCATCAGCCTTCGCTTCAGCAACATCTAGCGAAGTATTCAGGAACTCTGATAATCGATCCAGTTCATCGATGGCTGAGACGATCGGTTCACTCTGCTCGACTTTTAAATCTCCCGACAGGACAACTTCCAGCTTTCCCCTGATCGCTGTCAACGGACTACGAAGATCATGAGCGAGGGACTCTGTAATAGTGTGCAATTGGTGCATCGAGCTTTCTATCCGATCCAGCATGCGGTTGAGTGTTAGCGCCAGGTGTCCTACTTCATCGTTCCGTTTGCTGGTCGGAACCCTGCTACTCAAATCAGATTGCCCAATCCGGGATGCAGCTTCGGTGATCTCACGAACATGGCCCAGCATGCGTCTGGTCACGAAGAACACAATCGCAGAACCAAACAGCACGACGAGTAGCCAGAGGCAAAAAAACCGGAAGCGGAGGTTTTTCAGCACACGCAATTCATCTCGCTCCGATAGTCCGAGATAAATATGACTCCCGTCCTCCAGTCGCACCGATGCCACCCGAAAGGGGTGATTAAATCCTTTGACATTCAAGTCGTAGGGAGCGTCGGAGATAAACTTGCGCGCGCGAATCGCAGCTAAGTTTGGCATCCCGTCACCGGCACCTACCCAAAGCTTCAGAGCCCCATCATCGCCAGCCTGAAGAAAGAAGACAGAGTCGTTCTCATTGCTGTTGGAGCGGAGTTTGTTTGGCACCTCTCTGCTTGCAAGTTCCGCGACTTCTCCCACGACCCGACCGTAGAGGCGGTCCTTTGGTGTTCGCCCGGCTACATCACCGAGGACTGCCACCTCTCCACTAAGCCACTGGTCACTCCTACGCTGAATGTCGTTCGCGACGAAGCGATGAAGCATGACAAAAACCAGCATTATTCCAATGGCAAAGGCAAGTGTTGCCCAAAGAGAAATACGCCATGCAGCGCTACGCATGACCGGATTAGCGGTCTTTGAGGACATAGCCAATACCTCGTAAGGTCTTGATCAGCGGCTCACGGCCTTCTGTATCCACCTTGCCGCGCAGGCGGTAGACATGTACGTCAACAACATTGGTGTTAGGTTGAATTCGCATCCCCCACACTTCGGAGAGAAGCATCGACCGAGTAATAACACGCCCAGCGTGTCGACATAGATATGCCAGAAGCACGAATTCTTGCGGACTTAGATTTAAAACCTCTCCACCGCGAGACGCTCTACGGCTGATGAAATCCAGCTCCAGGTCCAGTACGCGGAGGCGGCTCGCTTCCTCACTCGTAACAAGATTACGCCGCAAGAGGTTACGCAATCTTGCTAGTAATTCTGCGAGTGCGAAGGGTTTTGTCAGGTAATCGTCACCACCTTGTTCCAGACCTTTGACCCTATCGTCGACCGATCTTCTGGCTGAAAGTATTAATACGGGGCTGCTAATGCCAGAGCGTCGAAGCTGAAGAATCAGGTCAATGCCATCTTGATCCGGAAGTCCAAGGTCGACGATCAGAACGTCATATTTCTTTCCAGACGCGAGTTGGATGGCGGATCGCCCATCCTTGGCGGCATCCACCTCGTAACCCGCATCAGCAAGGGGTTGCTTTAAGAAATCCTGAATCTCGGGTTCATCCTCGACCATTAGAAGTCGCATAAATCCTGGTAAGACATTTTAGTTCATGAGTCGCATACTCCATGAGACTGCAAGATGACGATTGTGTCATCTGCGTCTCCCTCAAGAATGAACGAGTCGGGAAGCGCTATATAAAGAGCAAGATAGCCGGAATAAGGACTCCTGCCGCAAGAGTGAGCAGAACGATCGATTTCCGGTGTGCACACTTCCAACCCATTATGAGGCCCGTACATGTCGATAAGGCAAGTGCAAGTGCTGTGGAGGCAAAGAATATCTTCATGGGAAGCGAGTTGGGTGGCGTGGCCGGGGATGCTTGCGTTGGCTTTGGGGTCTCAATTTTTGGACCATCTGGTTTTGCCCCATCCGACTTGGTCGAAGTGGGTGAAGCAACCTTTCGTGGAGGAAGGTAAAGCGTCCCCTTTTTATGCAATTGGGCGAGATGCATGAGGATGTTAGGAGGTACGTAGGAACTGCCACGAGCGCTCTCGTGCAGCCCGAACATCTGTAGACCACCTGTGATTGCGAAAAAGAGAATCGTTGGCGAGAAGAACAGTCCAATGTAGCGGTGTATCAGGCGGATAGATTTGAGTGATGCTGCGGATCTCATCTCGGAGTATTGACCTCGCAAATTTTAGTCGTTGGCAGAGCGCTGAATGTCGATTCCTAAGAACACTCGTGATCGCGCCTCTTGCTTTGCTCTTCCGTAACTTAGCATCTGAACGGACGAAATTCAGGGGGCGCTCGGGTGATTGCGTCCTCCATGAACAAATCGTCATCGTATTCCCCTCCAGGCAAGTGCTATCAAAGAAACAGAGATCTCGTCTCAACAAGAAGCTGTTGTACTCAGAATGAGAAACCTGTTCTCTCAAGTAGTCGACTGTCGCCGGATCGTCGTCTCTTTGTGGTCCAGATTTTCTTCAAGGCGAACCGACATCTAATCCAATCCCGCTGAGGGCCATTGTGCATGACTACGGCTTACCTGAACCGCATCGCCACTGCCGTACCAGAGCACGATGTGCATGACGCCTTCGCCGCCTTCGCAGAGAACATGCTTGCCGATCCGCGGCGCCGCACGGTCTTCCGCCGCATGGTGAGCCGCGCTGACATCGCGCATCGCTATTCATTCTTCGATCCGCAGAAAGGCTCCGGCCAATTCTCTTTGCATGATGCGTATGATTTCTATCGGCCAGGCAACTTTCCCGACACGGCGCGGCGTATGGAACTGTTTGAGCAGTGCGCTCCGATACTGATGAGGAAGGCCGTAGACCGGCTTGCTCTCAATGAGCAGGAGCGCTCCGGTATTACGCATGTGTTGGTGACCTGCTGCACGGGGCTCTATGCGCCCGGTCTGGACTTTGAGATCGTCGATCACCTCGGACTTTCGCCGGACGTGGAGCGCACGATGGTTGGATTCATGGGGTGCTATGCCGCGATCAATGCGTTGAAGCTGGCGCGGCACATTGTGCGCTCAGATCCGAAGGCGGGTGTGCTGATGTTGAACCTTGAGCTGTGTACGCTGCACTTCCAGGAGACGCAGGATCTGGAGCAGGTGCTCTCGTTCTTGGTCTTCGCCGACGGAGCTGCGGCGAACCTAATCACTGCGCACGAGCAGGGTTTTGCTCTGGACAGCTTTAAAGCGGTGATGGTGCCGGAGACACGTGGGCTAATCACCTGGAAGATCGGCGGGCGAGGTTTCGACATGCTGCTTTCCGGGCAAGTGCCGGGAGAGTTGGGCCGCGCGCTACACGAGGGCGAACTGATGGCCCAACGTGATGGTATCGACCTGTGGGCTGTTCATCCGGGTGGGCGATCGATTCTGGACGCGGTGGAGAAGGGACTGGCGCTACCGCCCGATGCGCTGGCGACGTCGCGCGAGGTTCTGTCGTGTTTCGGCAACATGTCGTCGGCGACAGTGATGTTTGTGTTGCAGCGACTCATGTTGCAAGCGCAACCAGGTCAGCGTGGGTGTGCGATGTCGTTTGGGCCGGGGCTGACAGCGGAGACGATGCGTTTTCATGCGGTCTAGTGCGGAAAGCGACTTCAGTCGGCGTGTCTCTCCGCGGAAGTTGCCGGAGCTGATGGACGGTAACTGTAGCTATGAGGATTTCCGTGACTGCCTGCGTAGTCTGGAAAAGGTCAATCGCTGGCTGCTGGGTTATCGGCCGACACTGGCTTGGCTGGAGCGGTTGCCACTTGAACGGCTTGATCCAGTACACATCGTCGATGTGGGCAGTGGCGGCGGCGATCTACTACGGCAGATTGCAGGCTGGGCAAAGAGACGGGGCATTGCTGTGCGGTTAACGGGGATCGATTTAAATCCTTATGCTGCACGCGCAGCAGCGGAGTCTACGCCGAAGGAACTCAGAATCACGTGGATGACCGGCGATGCCATGGAATCTCGACCGGAGCAGCCGATGTATATCGTCGTTAGTTCGCTGATGGCACATCATTTGGAGGACGAGGAGATCGTCGCACTGCTGAGGTGGATGGAAGCGACGGTAAAGGCAGGTTGGTTTATCAATGATTTGGAGCGGTCCGAGTGGAGTAGTCGGATGTTTGGGTGGATGGCAAAGGTGGTGAAGTGGCACCGGTTTGTGCGGCATGATGGGCCGGTGTCGTTCCGGCGGGCCTTCAGGAAGGAGGATTGGATACGCTTGCTGGCTGCAGCTGAGGTCCCGCAAGAGGCGGTGACGGTGGAGCGTTGGCGGCCGGGACGCTTGTGCGTGGGGCGGTGGAAGTGAGGTCGATCATTCTGAAGCACCTTTTTAGATTAAGAGATTTGACTCCTCTCGCCTCGTCACCCTTATGGCGCACCTCATCGCGTCTAACCATCTGAGAAGCGAATAATGCCGATTTCTACTTTACCAGCGCCCAGTACCTCAGGTTTCAGATTCAAGACGATTCTCTGGGTCTCGCTTGGTCTCACCGTACTCTTCGTCTTCATTACTTCAGAACTGCTCCTCATCACCGACTATCCGATGTACCACGCCTACCGTCTGCAGGTTATTGCCGACCGACATCTCCTCATCCCGCATACCCTTGCAGGAATATTCGCCCTTTTGATCGGCCCGATCAATTTCTCCTCGCGAATCCGCCAACGTCACCCCCAACTCCATCGCATTCTTGGCCGCATCTACGTCATCTCCGTGTTCATAGGTTCCTTCACGGGGATTGCTCTCGCTGCTGGACGCCCTGGTCTTCCTGGAACCTCCATGCAGGCCGCCGCCTGGATGGTCTGCACCACCGCCGCCTTCATCACCGCGCGCAACCGCCAAATCACACAGCACCGCCAATGGATGGCGCGCTCCTATGCAGTTACCTTTACGTTCGTCTCCAGCCGCGTGCTCAATCTCTGGCCGCGTTACTGGAGCCACCTGGGCGACGTCTTATCCGCCGTCGGCGTGATTGCCTTCACACTTGCCTCGTTGCTGATTGTTGATCTCGGCCTCAACTGGCGCGAACTCACCACACGTCGCAACTGAGCGTCAGCTAAGGGTTATGAGATTTTGAGATGCGGATTTGCAAACTGTTCTATTTCCGAAGCGGGTCCGGTTCCCAAATGACGATTTGTACAGAATGACGTGCCGGACTGTTTTTGGGGCGTCTACTAGAAATATGGAATCCCGCTACAAATTGATTGAACATCCAGTGAATTAGGAGTAGTGCTTTGCAAGACGAAGTTTTGATCGTTGGTGGTGGTGTGGCAGGCTGTGCCGCTTCGATCGCACTCGCTCGTAAGGGACGGGCCGTTACGCTGATTGAACGCGAGCCCACACCACGCCATAAGGTCTGCGGAGAGTTTCTAAGCGGCGAGGCCCTTGAGGATCTTCATGCACTCGGCATCGACGTGGCCTCGCTAGGCGCTGTGCCCATCAACTACGTTCGCCTTGCCGCCGCCAGGCGCGCCGCAGAGGCTCCGTTGCCTTTTCCCGCGGCCTCACTCACACGCAAGGGGCTTGATACAGCGCTCATTGCCGAGGCCATCGCAGCGGGAGTCCGCGTAGAACGTGGCCGCGCTGTGCAGTCTCTCAGTCGTACGACTACCAACCTCTGGCAGGCTACGCTCGACGACGGTACCACTTATAAAGCTCCGACGGCTTTTCTCGCGACGGGCAAGCATGATCTGCGCGGCCACGGTCGCCCGAAGGACCCCCACCAATGGGTCGCCTTCAAGATGTATTACCGACTGTCAGCTGCCCAGACCGCTGACCTCGCGGACGCCTCCGAGTTGACGCTCTATTCCGGAGGCTACGGTGGTATCCAACCGGTGGAAGACGGCATTACGAATTTCTGCTGTGTGGTGCAACGGCGGTATTTTGTCCGTTCAGGTCTTCGCTGGGAGGGACTCCTTGCGAAGATGCAGCAGGACTGTCCTCACCTCGCGATGCGGCTTGACGGTGCGGAACCGCTGCTCCACAAACCGATCACCATCACCCATATCCCGTACGGTTATGTCCGCCGCGCAACCGAGGATGGGCTCTACTGTATCGGCGATCAGGCAGCCGTAATCCCCTCGTTTACCGGCGATGGCATATCCATCGCCCTGCATACTGGCCGTCGTGCTGCCGCTGCCTATCTTGCGGCGGAGCCGGCGCCGGTCTTTCAGTCAAAACTGCGCTCCGCAATGCTGCCCCAGATGCGTCTTGCTGAGATCGCCGCCGACGGCTTAAACAACGCACTCGCGCGCGCTGTATTGCCGTTCTGCTTGAGGGTCTGGCCCGGAGCGATGCGTGTAACGGCCAGACTCACGCGTGTCGCCCAGCCCGCCGCTGTTGCTCCACAAGCGTTCGCCAACTGAAATCGGGCCACGCCGAAACAGCTCTCGTTAGTCAAAGCCCTCCAGGGGAGATCGAATGAAATCCTTCGCAATTTTTGCTCTCGCGGTCATACTCGCTCCAGCCGCTCTCGCCCAGCATCAGACCTTCGCCGTCAACCCCGATACCAGCGAAATCAAGATGACGCTCAACACGACCCACGAGGTTGTCAACGGCATCTTTCACATCCAATCGGGATCGATTGAGTTTGACCGAAGCAATCCAAGGATGTCGGGTTCGGTGGCCGTACTGGCTGGCAGCGGGAAGACCGGTAACGACAGCCGCGATAAGAAGATGAATAAGGACATTCTCAAAGTCGACCAATACATGACCGTCTCCTTTGCGCCCAAAACCTACACCGGGACGATCGCGCCCCGTGGTGACTCAACAATTCAGGTGAGCGGAGTGTTCACCCTACTTGGCAATCCCCACGACCTGACGATTCCGATGCAGATTTACATGGATGGATCGAAGGCAACTGTGAGGGCGCAATTCGTCGTTCCCTATGTTCAGTGGGGTCTCAAGAACCCAAGCTTCATGTTCTGGAAAGCTGAGAATGACGTTGCGATTGATCTCAATCTCGTTGGCCTGATTTCTAACTAACTGACGATCCTGTTTGCACGCTGTAACAGGACTATTCCGTTCTAACTGCACTTGCTTTTTTATTGAACTCAATCGGAGCTACAAAGGACTATGCCCAATTCCGCGTCTCGCCCTACGCTGACACGCAGACGTTTTACTCAACTTTCTGGAATGGCGGTCGGCTCACTCGCATTGTCCGGCGCGGCCCGCGCTGCGGCTGCGCCGGACGTGAGGCTTGAGATTGCTCCGTACACGTTGGAAGCTTCGCCAAAGCATCACATCCAGACTGTGGCTTATAACGGACAGATTCCCGGGCCGTTATTTCGGATGCGTGAGGGAAAACCGCAGTCTGTTGAGATTCGGAACCTGACGAAAGATTCGGAGGTCGTTCACTGGCACGGCCTTTACTTGCCGCCCGATATCGACGGAGCGATGGAGGAAGGTACGCCAATGATTGCGCCGGGGGCCTCGACGCGCTATACCATGACGCCCAATCCGGCAGGTTTCCGCTGGTATCACACGCACACCTTCGCAGGGAAGAACCTCACCAAGGCGCAATACGGTGGGCTGCACGGTTTCCTGCTGATCGAACCGCGTGACAACCCTGCTGCCTACGATCAGGAGATCTTCCTTGGACTTCATGACTGGAACGGGCAATTCCTGAGCAGTGACGACGGTTATATGAACCCGGTCTACAATGTCACGACAATCAACGGCAAGATGCTCGGCTCTGGAGATCCCGTAAAGGTCAAACAAGGCGAGCGCGTCATGATGCACATCCTCAATAGCAGCCCGACCGAGGTTCATTGGATTTCGTTCTCAGGGCATAGCTTCAAGGTCGTAGCGCTGGACGGAAATCCAGTAGCCCAGGCTCAGACAGTTTCCATGCTTCGGCTCGCACCCGCAGAGCGCGTCTCTGCCATCGTCGAGATGAACAATCCCGGCGTATGGGTCCTGGGTGAAGTCCGCAAGCATGTTCAAGCCAGCGGAATGGGTGTTGTCATCGAATACGCCAACTCTTCCGGTAAACCGGTGTGGACGCAACCGGAGGATCTTGTGTGGAACTATCGCCAGTTCGCGGCAACAGGCGATGCCGCACAACATCAGGACGCAAAAACGATCGAGCTGGTTTTTGACTCCAAGTTCCAGGGGCACGGCAACGAAGAACTCTGGCGCATCAACGGTCTGAGCTATCCTCAGAACTCTACACCTGCCAACTCACCCATTCTGCAGACCGGACAGCGATACCGTCTGGTCATGAAGAACAAAAGCATGGATGACCATCCCATGCATCTACACCGTCACACGTTTGAAGTCCGCCGGATCGAGGACGGCGTTGAGATCGCCGGTGTGCGCAAGGATGTGGTGCTGGTACACGCCGGTAAAACTGTCGAGGTAGAGTTTGTGGCCGACAATCCGGGTAAAACACTCTTTCATTGTCATCAGCAAGATCACATGGATCGAGGATTCATGATGGTGTTCAATTATGCGTAACTCAACGATCAAGCTCGCGGCTAATGCGATTTTCGCTATCGCGGCCATTTTGTGTGTGCGATCCTCTGCGGCACAAGGAAACTATGAGATCCAGGTTTACGGGGCAGACACCGTTGCTCCGAAGACATTGATGGCTGAATTGCACTCCAACTTCACCCCGGAAGGTCAGAAGAACGACATCGATGGCGTGATTCCGACAAATCATCAGGAGCATGAGACGCTCGAACTCACTGAAGGCATTACGAGCTGGTCGGAGATCGGCTTCTATGTCTTCACCAGCGAGCAGGATGGTCACGGAGTCCAATGGGTCGGAGACCATATTCGACCACGAGTAAGAGCGCCTGACAGTTGGCATCTCCCGGTCGGGCTTAGCCTTTCGACAGAAATCGGCTATCAGCGAGCAATCTATTCCCCTGACACATGGACCTGGGAGATACGTCCAATCATCGACAAGACTCTCGGGCGATGGTATTTCGCATTCAACCCTGCTCTCGAACGCACCTTGCATGGTCCGGATGTAAAACAGGGGCTCGGCTTCTCGCCCGGAGTCAAGGTCAGCTACGATTTCACTCGTCAGATTAGCGGAGGCCTCGAATATTACGCAGACTATGGCCGGCTTGGAGCCTTTGACACCCTCCATAATCAGCAGCAACAGATCTTCGCCGTAACGGACCTCAACATATCGCCGAAATGGGAGATCAACATCGGTGTTGGGGTCGGCCCAACTGCAGCGACCGATCACCTCATCGTCAAAGGAATCCTGGGACGGCGGTTTGATTGGGGCAAACATTCGTCAGTCGAGTAGGAGCTTTTTACCACGAGGCAAAAGCATCAAGCGCTTGTCTCCAACTGCACACATCATTTTTGAGGAACCGGTGTCCATGAAGGACTCTAGTAATTACTTGAGACAAATGATGTTTCCCTTCCTCATCCTCAATGGCTGCGCTCAAATCCCTAACCTGCGCCTTGAGATTGAGAGTTTGCGCATTATCCGTTGAGTTCTGCAATCAGGAATGTGAGACTATTTGCCAGGCTCCGAATACGCTCTGTGAGAGTTAGAACTGGCTTGTGGCCCCGTGTTTCCGTGTAGTCGAGCAGAATCGGATGGAGCTGATTGGTTACCCCTCTCAATCGCGCGACCATCTTGCGAGCGGCTTTTCTTTTCCTCATCGGTAGCGCCTTCCTCGTCCTTCTTTCCCAGCTTCGGTTCCCAATACTCAATGCGAGAACCTTTCTCCCCATTGCGTACGCTCCAGCCATTGTCGAGAGCCTGTTTGAAGGTGCAAAATCGTGGGTCGGGGTAACCGCGCACCATGCTGGTAATCATGAGGCCGAGAACATTACCGCCACGATAGGCTTTGGTCGTAGTGGGGTTATAAGGTTATAAGGTAAACCTCCGTTACCGCCTTCCCAAGGCTGTTGCCATGGAGCGGCGCCAGACTCAAGGAGACGAATAATTTCATCCGTCATCTCCTGTCTAAAATCACGTGGTGGGGGCTTATCTTGCGGATTCATAAGGGTCAAAATAATGTCATCTGTAGATCGGAATTTGCTGTCGAAGCTTTATGCATTCAGATGCGCCGATACCGTGCTTTTATGCTCTGTTATTCCATCGGCCGCTCCGGGTTCGGCTGGCAGTCGACGTGCAGCACGCACCTCCTCGAAATCTGCAGTAACGATTTCAACAGCGGGCGCGACGCCCTTCCAATCCATTCGGTAGAAGGAAGTGTCAATTCCGCAATTAGCCTAACTCGATGGCTGTTTGCTTATAGGTTTTTTTGTATTTATCACTTTCCGTTCTTGGTAGTGCTCCTTACCGCTATATTCAAACGGGGCTGACATCTGGGAAATAATGAACACACCATAATCCGTCAGGTCGCTTGCGATGTCGATAACTCTGTACTCAAAATCGCTGCCGGTAAATCGAGGGGACTTGCCAGATGCTTTAGTCGCACCGAACGGAGGGTTGGAGATTGCACAATCGAATCGGCCGATATTCTTAGGAAGGTCAAATACATCGGCCTGAATCCAAGTTGCTTCGGGCGAAACCTTCTTGCCAACCGCAATGTAGTCGGGATTGACCTCTATCCTTCGTTTCCTGTTTGCTCAGACAACCATCAGCAGTCGGCAGATGTGCCTGTTCGATGGCCAACGAGCATTGTTGTCAGAACGCGGAAGGACTTAATTTGGATCCCAGGATCATCCGCGATGGTTTGGAACGAAGCGCCGCAAATTAGGCCAAACAGAGATGCGGAAGACAAAATGACTGTGAAGAATTTTGTGCACCTGCTCTTTCAAAACGGGTGATAATTGTGAGCATATCGATAGCAATCGGGGAGGGATCAGGACAGAACAGCTTGCGAAATCGTTGGTGCAGACAAAAGTCGCTTATTTTCAGTGGTTAATTGACCCGAGTTAACTGTCTTTGCTATAAATGTCTTAGCGCAGTGCGTCGCCCAGACGTGCTCCACAGGGTATTCCTCAGTAGCTCAATGGCAGAGCATTCGGCTGTTAACCGAAGGGTTGTAGGTTCGAGTCCTACCTGAGGAGCCAATTATTTTCTTAGACTTAGAACTCTCGACACTCCCCGATGACCCTCAGAAACAGCGAAATGTAGTGGATTTTGCAGGGCATCCCTTCACCGGGGCAACAATCTTGATGGAAGATTTCAAAGTGGAGTCCCTATTTATCCCGGCTAATATGGGTACGGTAAAAAACCAATCGCAAAAGGAACCCTACTCCAGTCAAAGAGTCCGTGAAGAAGGCTATAGCTAAGAACAAAGCGGCCATGAGCCTCTGGGAAGCAAACCAGGTAGACGTTCTGAACTTATTGGCAACGTAAGGGACGGCTTTGTTTAGTGCGAACGACTGCCCGAGGTTTCATGATTAGCTTGCTCGCCGAGCCAACTCATGATGCCGTTGGATCCGAGGGCTTTTCCGGCGGCGGCGCGGTCGGGAAAGCGCATGAGCTGGTCGCTATGCGGTGCGGCTGAGGCCATTTTTTCCTTTGCTGCGGCGGGCATGACGGGTTCGTCGCTTATCTGCTGCATGCGAACGACGCGATCTTTGAGCTCAGGAAGATAGTCGACCGGATCCAGCGATGCGACGCTTTTGAGAAACTCTGGCTTTAGATAATTCGGGCGCTCGTCTTCGGGGATTTGTTTCGAGTCGCGGAGAAATTCAGGCCAGTCACCCCAGGGGTCTAGCAGATCGAGTGAGGCGATTCGTTGGTCGGCGGCGGCTGAGAGGATCGCGACTGCTCCACCTGAGCCCTGACCGAAGACAGCGACGTGGCCGGCGTCGAGGTCATTGCGCGTCTCCAGGTAATTGAGCACCATCTGTACGTCGTGGGTGGAACTGGCTAATGCCTCCTGCAACTGGCTTACGAACCAGTTTCCGATAGGGCGCGGGGAGTGAATGCGCGGCCAGGAGAGTGCGGTGGCGAAGGCGACTGCGGCGAAACCATTGTCCCTGGCTCGATCGCACCAGCGGTCTTCACGGAAGATGTCGTTATCGAAGGTGTAGTTGTAGAGGAATAGCACGACTGGCATCTTGCCGTTATGTGTTGGGCGAATCACGTAGAGATCGATGGGATCGTTCTTGCGCCACTCCATGCGCAGGATTTCGCGTGTGCAGCCGCCGGGCAGATCGACTTTGCTGAGGAGGAAGCCGCCAATCGATTGCGGTGGCAGGTTGCTTTTGGCGAGCGCAAGAGTGTTCCAGTCTTCTTTGGGCGCGTCATCCGGAATATTCAGAGTTTTGAGGCCGGTCGCTGGGGAAGCTTCTTTTTCTGGTGCGGCCTGCATGGGGATTGGGATGTTGGGGGTCTGGGCATGAAGATTCGCCATGGTAAGAAGATCGATTGCAAATAGGAAAAATAGGCGGCGGATCATGAGCTGCTCCTGATCTGTGTAGTGCTTGACAAGAAATCGGCAGACCCGATCTTGCGAGCGGATCTGCCGTTGAAAAGTACTTCAGAGAGGTCTTAGGCTACCGGCGCATTCCGGTCTGGCCGTCGAGATGGTGGGGGTTGCTGGTGTTGGCGCAGTAGGAGTTGTCGGAGGTAGGCGAACCGGTGCCGGAGAGGCGCAGAACGACGCCGCCCACATCACCGCCTGCTTCAAGAGCGGAGCAGCTGCTGGAGTTCAGACCTACGTGGCCGTCGGCGATCGATGCGACGGGAGGCAAACCTGAACCGGCAGGCGGAAGGAAGTGCGAACGGACCACAGTGAGGCTGGATGGAACGATGAAGTCCGGACGTGCGGTAGTGGTGTCGAAGGTGACGAAGCTCTGGGCAGCGCTGGCAAGGGTGGTGACCGCCGAGGGAACGGTGGTGCCCTTGGAAACGAGGCGCAGCAGCGACCAGATGGGATATCCGTTAACAGCGTTCATTGCGTGCAGATCAACGTTGGCCAACTCGGTGGTGCTGTTGAGCGGAATGGCGCCGTTATAGGCGGTGTAAGAGCTGGAGCTGTTGAGCAGAGGATCGATGCTATCGACCATCAGGTACTTGCCGTTGGTGGAACTGAATCCGGAGAAGTTTGCAACGCTCCAGAAGCCGTAGCCGATGTTGTTATTGATGCCGCCGACGACGCCATTGCTGCGAACGAAGGAGAGCTCCTGACCGGTGCCGATGGTGCGGATACGAGCGCCAGTGCTGGCGGTCGTGATGTTGAGCGGGTTGAGGGCGACGGTGCCGGTTCCGTTGGCGGTGCAGGCCCGCTGGGCGAGGGTACCGTTGGTGGCGTTCTGATTAACGCCCACATCCTGGGAGGTCATGTTAACCGTGGTGTTGGGGACGTTGTACTCCATGGTGTTGTAGGTACCAGAGAGAGGCTCGCGAATACCGACGTAGACGCGGTCTCCGCTTGTAGAAGTAGGCGATGTAACCTGGTCGGAGTAAGAGAAGGTGCCGTCGAGGAACTTGGCCAGAGCAGCGCTCGTGATGTTTGAGAACTGGCCGAGGCCGGTGGTGCTGCTGCCGTTGACGACGACGATGATCGGCGTAGCACCGACCGGGGTGACGGTGAAGGCCGGCAGGGTGAAGTTGATGACATTGAAGACGCTGGAGCTGCCGGTGACAGCAGTGGTAACCTGGGCGTGCGTGACGTCGGTTTTCGAGTATCCGAGGCCCAGATACTGTGTGCCAGCGATAACGGAGCCGCAGGGTGTGAGAGCGCGGGCGGTAGCGAACTCGGCATCCTCAGGACGGATGTCGGTTCCGGCCGCATTGATGGCAGCTGAGTTTAAGGCGTTCGCGATCTCCGTGGGCAAGGGGACCTCGGTCACCAGGCCGCTAAACTGGCCCGCAGAAGCCGGATCGGTGGTGGGGAAGTTGGTGATGGAACAGGCTGTGCCATCGAAGAGGCAGCGGTTGCCAACGACCGAGTCGGTCGTCAGATAAGAGTAGATGGCAGTGCCCGTGCCGGGAGCCGCGCAGGTGCCGCCAGCAGGTGTCCAGGCCGCCCAAGCGTTGCCGGAGTCCGTTGCCGGTGTGCTCGCGGTGAAGGGCGCAGTAGCATCTTTCGCGATCAGTCCGGCGCCGCTCCAGATGCAGGTGGCATGGATGCTGCCCAGGGTGGCTGAGGAAGCTCCGAGGCCGAGTTCGAGAGCAATACCGGACGAGCCAAGGCCCTTGAATGCGACATTGGCAGAAGTAATGCCCTGAGCATGCGCGTTCGCCGAGAGAGCGATGAGGGCCACGCCGGTGGCGATGGCTGACTTGATAATCATCTTCATCAGAATCTGCTCCTTTAAAACTGTAAACTTAGCGTTGACCACGGCCAGGGTGATAGGCCGAAGCTGTTTCGCGGGTCCATACGGTGAAGGTTGGGCAAGTGTCTAAGTGACGATTGAGAAACAAGGAGAGTGAATCAGGAACGAGATTATTACTCTCGTTCCTAACAATGAATTACGGGTGAGGCGTGGATTTACAATGGGGCCAGGTATCAGATTCACTGGAAATTCAAAGACAGTCATTTCTAAGTAACCAGGAGTTATCTGACTAGATATCATGTAAGTATTAGCTCGAATGCAAGCGCGATTGAGCTAGATGAAATGGAACGCATCGCCAGAATAGAAGTTACTCGGTCCGGCTTTTCAATAGTTTATAGAGACGATAGATAGTATGACTACGAAGTAACTAGCGTGTTGCATCGTGATCCTCTGGTTCGGCGGGAAGACGGATGCCCGGCTCAATTCACTTGAGTTTAATACTGTCTCACCGGTTGCTGTGTAACGATCAGATTTCTCTTGAGAGCAAGTCTGCAAAGACTTTGAATCGATTGGCGCCATGCTTTTATCCGGCACGCCGGTGTGCTGTTTGTCCCGAGTTCGCTTCCTTATCAATCAAGTTCATAAAAAATAAAGTTAGTGTCTGCCGTTGAGAATTCCTGGCGAACCCGTCATTACTGTGAAGGCACTGACTTACCCACTGCTAGTTGACGATTGCAATCTGATTGCAAGTCCAGCGCGGAAGTATGTGGGAGGCCGGTCAAGCGGTGTTATATGGAGGCGGGCGCGGGTATGTCGATTAAGTGTGTGGTGTCGCGGGTAGTGGTCGGCGTTTCCCTGATCCCCCTTTTCCTGGCTTCCTTATTGCTCTCAGGTTGTGGCGGTTCTTCAATGCCGGCGGGTGGGGTTCCTACTCCATCGTTCGCTCCGGCGGGCGGAACTTACAACTCGTCGCAGGCCGTGACGATTAGCGATACCACGCAGAATGCAGTGTTGTATTGCACGACAGACGGATCGACTCCGACGACATCGTCGCCGCGTTGCGCTCAGCCAACGACGGTTTATCAGACCGAGTTTCTGCAGGCGATTGCGGTGGTGCCAGGCAAGACTACCAGCAATGTAGCCGCGGCGGCTTACACGATCAATCTGAATACGGTTGCCACGCCGAGCTTCACGCCGGCGGGGGGCGCGTATACGGGGCCGCAGCAGGTTACGATCGCAGATGCGACTGCTGGTGCAAATGTGTACTACACGACTGACGGCAGTACGCCGACGGCCTCCTCGCAGCTTTATATGAATACGACGCCGATCCAGGTTTCGAAAAGCGAGACAATCAACGCTATCGCTGTGGCTGCAGGCTACTCGAACAGCGGCGTGGTCAGTGCGACTTATTCCATCAACCAGGCCGTAGCCGCTCCAGTCTTCTCAGTCGGTACGGGTAGCTATACCTCGGCCCAGATGGTGACGATCACCGATCAGACCGCCGGGGCAGTTATCTATTATTCGCTGAACGGTACGGCCAGCACTGCTTCCTCGGTATACAGTGGCCCGGTCACCATTGCGAAGACGGCCACCTTGAGCGCTATCGCTGTGGTGAATGGAACCAGCAGCCCAGTTACCCTGGCTGCTTATGCGATCACCATGAATGCGCCCGTGCCCGCACCCGCCTTTTTCCCGGCCAGCGGCGCTTCCTTCCAGGTGGGACAGCAATCCATCACGATCTCTGATGTCGATACGAGTGCCGTGATCCACTACACGATCGATGGCAGCGCGGTGAGCAGTTCTTCACCAACTTACAGTGCTCCGATTTCGCTCACGACTCCAGGAACGATTACAGTTCAGGCCATTGCTGTCGATGCCAACGAGGGCAATAGCGCCGCGGCCATGGCGACTTACACGGTAACGGCGGCGGCGGTTGTGCCGCCACCGGCATTCTCCCCGGCAAGCGGCAGCGCGGTCACCGTCGGACAGACGGTACAGTTGGCTGACAGCGATGCTAATGCTGTCATTCACGTAACTACCGATGGCACCCCGCCGACAGCTAACTCGCCTGCATACAGCGCGCCCATCGCATTGAACGTGGCTGGATCTATCACGATTCAGGCGATTGCGATCGATAACGGCAGCACGAGCACGGTTGCTACGGCATCCTACGATGTTGCTCCAGCGGGGGCTGGGCTGACTGGAAAGGTGCTGAGCGGGACGACTCCGATCAAGGGTGCTTCGGTGCAGTTGTATAGCGCGGGCAGCACTGGCTACGGCTCAAGTGGTACTGCGATAGGCGCTTCGGTGAGCACGGATGCGACCGGCGCGTTCATGCTTAATTACGGCACTTGCCCGGCATCGCCCAACGACCTGTTTTACCTGGTGGCTACAGGCGGGGATACAGGGAGCGGGGCTAACTCCTCGATCGCATTGATGACCGCGCTGGGACCATGCAGCGCGCTTTCTACAAGCGGCGTGTCGGTGGTGATCAATGAGGCTACGACGGCTGCTTCGGCTTACGCGCTCTCTGCATTCATGACCACCGCTCCGAATGTGGGTACGTCTGCGACGAACTACCAGGGGTTGAGCAACTCGTTTGCCACGGTCAACAATCTGGTGAACACGGCTGCTGGAACGGTGCTGACGATAACCCCTGCGTATGCGTCCAATCCGGTCCCGCTCCTGAATAGCAGCACGGTGCCGCAGGCGCGTATCGACACGCTGGCGGACATTCTGGCGAGCTGCACGGCTTCGAGCGGCGGGGGAGCATGTTCGGCCCTGTTTAGCGCAGCCACGCCTTCGGGCGGTATGGCTCCAGGCGACACGCTCCAGGCCATTCTGGACGTGGCGCAGAATCCTGGACTGAATGTATCGACTCTCTTTGGCTTGGCTTCTGCTACTGGTCCGTTTCAGCCGGAGTTAGCGGTTGCGCCGAATGACTGGACGATCGCGCTCACCTATACCGGTGCAGGGCTGGGGCTTTCACCTACGACCTTGGCCAGCTATAGCTCGGGAGGGAATGACTACACAGATCTTGGACCAATCATCAACACGGGTATGGCTATCGACGCCCTGGGCAATATATGGGTCACCGCATTCGGCGAGGATGGGCAGGCAGGCTTGCCTAGTCCGAGACCGCAAGACGCTGTTCACGCGATCCTTGCCCGGTTCGATGCGCTGGGTGCACCGGTTACCCCGGCAACGACCCTGAGCACTGACGCTACGCCGCAGATTACTTTTGGCGGTTATGATCCTGAACCTGGCAGTCCGGTGGCGCTCATTGGGGCGATCGCGTTCGATGCTTCTGATAATGCCTGGCTGGGGGATTTGAATCCGTCGGCCTCGGGTCAGTCTTCGCTGCTCGCAGTTGGACAAACTGGTTCTGTGATCCTACCTCCTGCGCAAAATGTCAGCTCAGTTACAGGCCTTGCACTCGATTCGGTGGGCAATATCTGGGCAACGTCGGTCAACGGCATCTTCGAGTACACATACAACAGCAGTAACCAGTCGTTATCTCAGATTTTATCGAATAATCCCGGCTTCACGAGCCAGACCGGTGACCTAACCTTTGACTCGAATGGAATTCCATGGGTGACTCAAATCGATGCAAACTCCATCCAGCCGAGATTGTTCGCCCTGGATCCAGCCACCGGAAATGTCGTATACGACCCGTTCAATAGTGTGCCTGGTTACTTTGTAACTTCCTTGATAGCCGATGGATCAGGGGGCATCTACGGCTGCGATCCCACAGGCCTGAATCTGGATGTCTTGAACTACAACAGCAACTCGAATCCGCCGGCAGGTTCCATCCTCTTCATGTATCCGATCACCGATACAGGACGCGGTTGTGGAAACTCTTCTGCCGGTGGCTGGATGGTTCTTGACGGTCAGGGGCACATCTTTGTTTTAGATGCCAATTCGGGACTTGGAGTGATGACCCTTGACGAGTACACCACTGGCGGAGCCTTAATTTCTCCGGCTGCCAATGGCTACACGGGAACGAGCGCCGGGGAGGGGCTGACGCTTCATTTGGATGGAAACTATTTTCCACAAACCAATACGCCTATTGGCGCAATGGACGGTTCGGGCAACCTGTGGGTTATGAATTACGACACTAGTGGTCTGGATGCCAACTTTAATGTGATACCGGGCAACGTGCTGGTGGAGTTTGTGGGTATCGGTGCGCCGGTGGTTACACCTACGTCAGTCGCGCTGAAAAACGGTCAGCTTGGAGCGCGGCCATAGAGAACAAATACGTGGACCGCAGGAGCGTGCTTGCACGCCACGCCGCGTTCATAAAGCGCCAGAAATATTCAGACGGAAACATTCACTAACACGCATCCTCGCGATACGAGCAGAGGGCCAACAAGTGACAAATGTCTCGACGACCGGCGAGGAGTGGCGAGTATGACGATTAATCGCAGGACAGAGCCAAGCGTACAAGAGTGCGTTTTAAGCGATAACTCGGTGGGCATAACCTGGTTGGGCTCGGACAGGTCGGCAAGGCGGGTAGTCTTCGTCACCGAGGAGATAGACCCGCCAGCGGCAACCGAGCGTCCAATGGACCTGATTGAAGCTGGCTGCGATCCGCGGCAGAGGATTCTGGCCCTTTATGACGAGTATCGGCCGAAGCTATTTCGATATCTGCGCAGCATGTACATCAGGGAAGACCTTGTCGAAGAAATCATCCAGGAAACTTTCATGCGGTTGACCAAGGAAATGCTTACGAGGGAAAGCCAGGTGCAGCATATCGAGGCGTGGATCGTTCGAGTTGCGCGCAATCTTGGCGTGGATCTGTTGAGAAAGCGCCACGAAATCGTCATTGATAGTAACTCGACACCCTTTGTACTTGAGAATTGCCCGGACTCAGCGTCCTCGCCTGAAGAGGTGTATTCGAAGAAGGAGCGAACGAAAAAAATGGAAGCAGCGTTAACTGGCCTAAGACCCTTGCAACGCCAGTGTCTCCAGTTGCGAATACAAGGTTTCGGGTATAAAGCCATTGGTGTTTCCATCGGTATCAGCGAACAGCGCGCGGCCTTCATTGTGAAGCAGGCAACGACGTACCTGGCGGCTGCCTGTGAATGATCGAACCATACTGGACCGGCTATTGACGGGCTTGGTGCCGGGTCTCAAGCAGCATCTCTCGAATGCGACGATGGCGGAGTTTTCCGGAGGGCGGCTGTCTGCGCTCGACCGGTGGATTGTCAGGCAGCACCTGGCGAAATGCTGGGGCTGCCGTGGCCGTCTGCATTATCTGAAGGGGCCTGGCGCTGAGTGCATCCTGCAGGAGTACAGCGAGGCTACTGAATTCGTGGCCAGTCAACCGCCGGAGAGGCCGAGAGCTGTTTTGGCTGCATGGCTGGAGGAATATGTAAGCCAGGAAGGTGAAAGGGAGCTGCACGCGCGGCCCCGTGCTGGTGGGATGCGGTTAAGGGTTGCGCCCCGGCTGCTGGCAGTTTCGCTGTCTCTTGTAGTCGCGATCTCGGCAGGGTCTTTTTACTTTTGGCCGAGACCGGTTGCACTGGGTGTCAGCGCAGATGACCTGTTGAACAAGGCGGCGCGATGGGAGCATCCAGACCCGAATGCGAATGCGGGATTTGCCTATCAGAAGCTGGAGATCAAGACGAACGGTAGCAGGTTGGAGCGCTCAGTGTATTGGGATCTACATGGCAAGCGGCTTGCGAAGGCGGTTGCGCCGACAGGCACCACACGGCAACTGAAGGCGACCCTGGAACAGGCCGGTGTGAATTGGGATCATCCTATCTCCGCGGAAGATTACCTGACTTGGCGTGGGGAGCAGGCGCGGCGCGAGGACTCCATTACCAGAACGGGCGAGCACTTACTTACGCTGACGACGACCATGGACACTGGCGCCGTACTCGGGCAGTCCCTTACTATGCGCGACACGGATTTTCACCCCGTGGCTCGAACGGTGGATTTTCGCGACCGGGAACATGTGGAAATCGCAGAGTTGGACTATGCAGTTCTTCCGTGGAATGTGCCCCAGGCGAGTGTCTTTGAGCCGCTGGGCAACGCCGATATTGTTTCGACAGCAAACGCGCGGATCCTTCCAATTTTTCCATTAGCTGCTCCGAGCCAGGAGCAGTTGGATGAGGCGGAGCTTGGCGTGAGGCTTGTGTTGAACCAGCTTCATGCCGACATCGGTGAGCAAATTACGATTCACCAATCTTCGCAGGTTGTTGATGTGGAGGGCATGGTTGAAACGGAGAAGCAGAAGAACGAACTGCGTGCTCAGCTTGCGACCATTCCGCGAGTCCATGTTTCGATTCAGAGTCTGGACGATGTGAAGAGAACTCGGGAGTATGGCATTACCCCGGAGCAGATAGAGGCGGTCACGATGCAGGATCAGGCGTCCGCGTTACAGATGTTTCTTGAATCGCGAGGGCGGGATGTAAAGGACAGCAACCTGATTGCGCACAGGCTGTTCAGCACAGCTCTCACGATCAGCCAGGAAAGCGAAGCCCTTGCGGAATTGCAGTCGCGGTTCCGGCCAAACGCCACGAGTTCGATGATGATGTCGGCTACACTTGCGGATTTGATCTACAGCCATCAAGAGCGGTTGGAAGATGTGTTGAAGCAGGAAAGACATTTGCTTGCGGAGATCGGGGCGGCAGATGCAATGGGTGAGGAAAGTAGCAGGCATCCCGTATCACTTTCGGAGGCAGCGGCTCGCAATCTAGCGCTCACCAAAGAACTCACGCGAACAGACCTTCCACCGGAACGAAAGGCGGCAGCTATCTGCACTGACTTATCTGCCGCGGCAGACAGGATAGATATGGCTGCGCAATCGGTTAACGGGGTGCTACAAGAGAATGCTGTCACGAGTGGAAAGGACTAGGGGCAGGTCATGTCGTCTACAGGTGCTGTAAGGTCTCCGCGAAGTATACAAGTCACGCTGGTGCGTGGCCGATTCGCAATGAGACGCCATTTGCTGCCGGGGATCGTTGCGCTATTTGTTTTGTCTGCATTTTTGGCGGGCTGCGGAGGAGGATCTTTGCAGGTCAAGGCCGGACCCATCGTGGCGAGCGGCAGCAGTGGAACAAATGGCCCAAGCGTGCTCAGTACGACGGCAAGCGTGCAGTTGAGCATGATGCCCACCGGAGACAAGCTGAAGGCTGGGGTTGATTGGACGGCAAATTGCGGCGGCAATCCAATCTCCGGGGGCGTGACCAATGGCGCCTGTGGCACGCTGTCTCCGACGCATACGGGGGATGGGGGCAAGACGACTTATACCGCGCCTTCGATGGTTCCGATTGGAGGGTCTGTTCTCATTACGGCAGCGGTGACGAGCAATCCATCTCAGAGCAGTGGTTTGACTTACACGATCGCTCCACTGCCTATCAGCGTTTCGCTGGCTAATCCTGTACCGGCATCGGTGACTGTCAACGGCACGTTGCCATTCGACGTGAATATCTCCAACAACACCAGTTCGGGAGGAGTGATCCTGACGGCTACGTGCGGATCGAGCGCCTGCGGATCGTTTAATCCGCCCTCTCCGACCAGCTTTGGATCCTTATATTCATCGGTATATACCGCTCCATCGATAGTTCCACCGAACGGCGCGGTAACTTTGACCGGCACTTCTGCGATAGACACGACGAAGTCGGTAAGCGCAACGATTCTGATCACACAGATACCGGTAGTCAGCATCAGCGTGACCCCAGGCACTGTGTATACGCAAATGAGCGGCGCGGCTCACTCCGCGACCCTTACCGCAGTGGTCGATAACGATCCTGCGGCTGCGGGTGTCGACTGGTCGATAAGTTGTGGAGCCGCAAACTGTGGCGGTATCACTCCACGTCATACAGCGAGCGGCGTGGCGACGACGTATTCCGCTCCGTCGACTACGCCTCCGGGCGGCACGGTTACGATTACGGCTCAATCGACCACCAATCCTTTGCTTTCTGCACAAGCCACCGCGAATATTGTTGTTGACTCGCCGATTGTTGTCACGATGTCGTCTCGGCCTCCCCTCGCACTGACGTCGGGATCGCAGGCAACTCTTGCAGCAGGTGTTGCTTCTGACCCAAATTCTCTGGGTGTCAACTGGACGGCGACTTGCGGCAGTGCTGATGCGTGCGGAACATTCAGCATTTCTCCGGCGCACACTGCCAGCGGCGGCCAGATTCTCTATACGGCGCCGAGTGCTGTCCCGGCGGGGAATGTGGTGGTGATTACCGCAGCCTCTGCCGCACCTGCTTCAACTCCATCGAATCCGGCAGTTGCAGTCACAACGATCACGGCGCAATCGCCGGCGGTGACGATTACGCAGCAGCCGGCATCGAGTCTTACTGCTTCAGAGCAGACCACGATCAGCGCCAAGGTGGCCAATGATGTGGCTCCCGGGGGCGTGGCATGGAGCCTGCAGTGCAGCAGCACGGCCGCGGGCGCCTGTGGAGCAATTACTCCGGGTCACTCGGCCAGCGGAGCGGCGGCGACTTATATGGCGCCTCCTGTCAGGGTGGCTGGAACCTCCGTAATTATCGTTGCCACCTCGGTGGCGAATCCCAGCATCAGTGCCCAATCGAATGCAATTGCCATCGTCCCTTCGACGGCGCTTTCGATGAGCTTTGTTCCGTCGCTGCCTTCCCAGTTGCAACCGAATGCATCTCTGAACTTGCTTGCCGCAGCGGGGAACGATACGACGAACGCCGGAGTGGACTGGCAGGTCTGCGCCTCGGGTTGCGGCTTCTTCACCGTAAAGCCAGAGATACCCGCGATTCCTGCGACAGCGACGACTCCTTATGTTCCTGTTGTTCCCGCAGTTACGGCGACAACGGTCACGGGGTGGCAGAATGGCACGCCACTTCCTTATACCGCGCCTGGCCAGATACCGGATACCGGGTCAGTGACGGTGTTAGCTTCCGCGCACGCCGATTCGAGTAAAGTTGTTTCCGGGAATATCACGATTAGCACAGCCTCAACTGGGCCCGAGTTACATGGGACGGTCAATGCCGCGATACAACCTGTCGTGGGATCTTCGGTGGCGCTTTACGCTGTCAGCACCGGCGGTTATGGCCTCCAATCGGATCAACTGAGTTCCACTGTTGTCACTGACAAGAGTGGCGCATTCAACATACCGGGAAGCTATACCTGTCCTTCGCCTGAGAGCCAGGTGTATCTGGTTGCGCTGGGCGGCAGTATGAGTGCGAATGCAGCCAACCCAAATCTTGGACTGATGACGGCGCTTGGCGCCTGCGGCAATCTCAGCTCCTCGCCGGTGGTTGTGAATGAGGTAACGACGGTTGGGTCGGTGTATCCGCTTGCTCCCTTCGCATCGAACGATGAATTGACGGGCAACAAGAGCTATTTCTACATAGGCTCGGGGAGCAATTCCACCGGTATTCAAAACGCCTTTGCCGCGGTCAACAACCTGGTAGATATCTCGACGGGGAAGGCTCGGTTTCTGACTCCCGCAGGCAACGCGGAGACGCCGTATGTGGAGATCAACACGCTGGCCGATGCCTTGAATGCATGCACTTCGACTGCGGGCGGCGTGGAAGGAGACGGTAGCCCATGTGGGACGTTGTTTACCGCGACCGACACCCTGGGCCAGAACAGAATTGCTTTTGGCGGGGTTGGCCCTGCGGACACCTTGCAGGCAGCCTTCAACGTCGCGCTGGTACAGGGGCAGCCTTCACTGAATACGAGCACGCCCAATGTCGTGGGTTATGTCTTCGATGCCTCAGCATTCCATAAGGACCTCCTGATAAGTGTGGACTCCCCTATCCAGCCGGTTCTTCCTACCGCTCCACACGACTGGACGCTCTCGTTGAATTTCACCTGCGGAGGCGGCTTGAACCAGTCGAGTACGGTGGGCTCGTTTGCCGTCGACTCTGGGGGCAATCTCTGGATTACAGATGCGAAGGGAAGTAGCGTCATCGAGTGGAATTCCGTGGGTGCGGCGCTCTCTCCAGCGAGTGGTTTCCCTGCGGGCGGCGGTCCAATCGCGATCGATGCGAGTGGTCATATATGGATCTCCGGCAACCGCCAGTTGGAGGAGCTTACCAGCCTTGGAATGTCACTGGCGGGCGCTCCTTATGAGGGCGTAGCGGGTGGCGGCAATGATCTCGCTTTCGACACGCAGGGGAACCTCTGGCTTGCCAGCGATGTGGCAGTGAGCGAGTACAGCAACCTGGGCGTCGCTATTTCCCCGCCTGGCGGATATATATACTCCGGGACTGGCCTGAGCGGCTATACGTCGATAGGCGTCGACCGTTCGGACAATGTGTGGGTGGGGGTGGAGTCGATCAACGGAATCGCCGAACTCACGACTCTGGGAGCCAGTTTGATCCAGACGGGTACTCCGCCGACGTCTACTTTCGCAGCAACCCCGCAATTCGCTCCCGATGCCTCTGGCGATATCTGGGCTTTCTTTGGCCCATCGATCTTCTGCAAGGCGACACCGTATGCAGGCGTGGGCTCAGTGTTGTTTCTTAGTGGGTGTTTCGAAGAAGGAGCTGCACAAAGCGCGAGCTTGCCGGGTGCGAGCTTTACGAACGGACGAGGGGTTGCGCTGGATGGAGCCGGCACGGTGTGGCTCGCGGGGCAGGGCGGCACTCCTTCTGCGGGCGGGGGAATAGCGTTTCCTCCCGGCATTCTGCCTGGGACGGGGTCGGTGAACAACCTGGTATCTCCCAGCCTCGCAGCCGGGCCTCTGCGGATGATGATCGATGGCTCCGGCAATGTCTGGATTTTGCTGGCGGACAACTCTGTCACGGAATACGTCGGTGTGGCGACTCCGGTGGTAACGCCATTGGCCCTTGGTTTGAGCAATGGGCACCTGGGAGCCAAGCCATGATCCAGTCTGTCGACGATTGCAAACTGCTCCCGCACTTCCAACTTTCGCAGAAGAGGACCGCAATGAAGTCAGGCATTCCTACTGGCAGTTCCCACAGGAAAGATATCTCGAAACGGCCCGGTTTCATCTGGCTGGCGATGCCGGCCGTGGTGTTGCTTGGGTCGCTCTCTTTGTCGGGTTGTTCGACGAGTACGCCGCGGCCACAGATTGGATCTGTGTTATTTACAGACGTCAATGGAAACCCGCGCCCACAGCCGCAGAAGGTCATTGGCGTAGGTGAGAGCACGTACCTTTCGGTGAATCTTTCAGACGGTGTGGATGGTCTAGGTGCGGACTGGAGCGAGTATTGCGGAAGCGCTCCGCCGCTGGGCACTCCGCCACCTCCGGGGCAGACGCAGGACCCATCGTGCGGCCTGTTCGCTCCGGGACATACGATGAGCGGTCCGGTGCCCGTTTATCTTACGACCGGAACCGGCTACGTCACGCTTTACACGGCGCCTGCCGTGCCACCCAAGGAAGGGTCAGTCACGCTCTATGCCTCGGCAACGGGAGATCACAGCCGGACGTCGAGTGTTTCGCTCACGATATTAGGGGTTCCTATCTCGATAAAACTCGGATCGACGCTGCCGTCCTCACTGAACAGTAAAGCGACGCTAGAGATTACCGCAGTGGTCAGCAACGATCCCACGAATGCAGGCGTGAACTGGACAGTTATATGCGCAGCCAGCGATTGCGGCTCTTACAGTCCAGCGCAGACGGCCAGCGGCGTGGCAACGACATATACCGCTCCCGCAGTCGGGGGCGCTCCTGTGCAAATTGTAGCGACCTCAGCTGCGGACCCTACGAGGGCTGTCGGCTTCTCGATCAACATTTCAAGCGACACGTCCAGCAATGCGCTTACGGGCAAGACCGGTCCGTGGCAGGCCCCGGCCATGGGAAAGTTGTTCGCTGACCAGCTGCTCTTCGTCAAGGCACGTATTTCTCGCAGTTGAATTCCGTGAATAGGAAAGTTCGAAAAGTTTGAAGTTGAAGAGATTGAAGTCAAGGAGAACCGATGCAGCAGTTTCTTAGAATAATTGCAATTGTCATGCTGATAACGGGTGTGGCCTGTGCGCAAACATCGAGCGGCTCGCAGCCTGCGGCCTCGCAGTCGCGCCAAAAAGCTGAAAAAGTGAAGCCGAAGACGCAGGAACAGATTCTCCTTGAGCAGCTCAACGACAAGTTTCATAAGCTGGACGATCTGAACCGGAAGTATGACGACCTTCAGCAACGATTCGATGTTATGCAAAAGGACATGAAGGCGCAGGGCGCCAGGCTTGAGAGGGCGGAGAAGGACGCAGCGGATGCCAGGCAGAAGCTTGATGCAAATCAGCCAATGCTCACCTCCAACGATGCCGCGGTCACTCATCTGCAGACGGAAGTGGCGGATTTGAAAACGACTTCGAGTTCTCTTTCCGCGGCAGTTGAAACGACGCAACAGACGACCAAATCGCTGGAGCATCCTGAAGGTATCCGCTTCAAGGGCGTGGAGATCATACCGGGTGGTTTTGCGGCAGCGGAAACGGTGAACCGACAGCGAGCCGTGAGCGGTGACGTGAATACGCCTTTCTCCAGCATCCCTTTTACGGGCACGACGGCCGGGAAACTTTCGGAGTTCAACGCCAGCGGGCGGCAGTCGCGTGTTTCCCTGCTTGCCGAGGGACATATACCGAATGCGACTTTGCGCGGCTACTGGGAAGCGGACTTCCTGGCTGCGGGAACAACCTCCAACGATAATCAAAGCAATAGCTACACGCTGCGGCAGAGGCAGGTCTGGGGGCAAGCTGCGCTGAATAGCGGCTGGACGCTTACAGGCGGCCAGATGTGGTCGCTTGCGACTGAGTACAATCACGGGCTTGCCAATCGATCCGAAGCAACGCCGTTGACGATCGATGCGCAGTATAACGTTGGATTCACCTGGGCGCGGCAATACGGCTTCCGCGTGGTGAAGCAAACGGGCAAGCGGCTTGCTCTCGGCGTTGCGGTCGAAGAGTCTCAGATCTTGAATATCGGCGGCCACAACCTGCCTACGCTTACGTTTCAGCAGACGGGGACTGGCGGCGGCCTATATAACTCCACGGCGAACTACAGCTTCAACTACGCTCCGGACCTCGTCGGCAAGATCGCCTACGATCGGGATTGGGGACACTTCGAAGTCTTTGGAGTGGGGCGCTTCTTCCGGGATCGTGTCTTCCCGAACGGCCCGACGCCGCCGGGGGCAACGCCTCCTGCGACAACGTCTGCACTGGGAGCCTTTACTGCGCGGACGGAAGGCGGCGGAGTTGGCGTCAATGGGCGCATTCACCTGTTGAACGATACGCTCAGCATCGGCGCCCATGGACTGCTTGGCAATGGCGTGGGCCGCTACAGCACGACAACACTGCCTGATGCTACCGCGCATGCCGATGGAACATTGGAGCTGCTTACGGGTGGGTCAGCCCTTGGCACTGTGGAATGGCATGCCACGCCGCGCTTCGACTTGTATGCCTACTATGGCGGCGAAGATGTGAAGCGCGCCTACTACGCGACCGGATTCACGAACACTACGCCCGGACCGGCGCAGGGTCAACCGATTCTCGCCGGCTATGGTGCGCCAACGAACATTGTCAGTGGCTGCTATACGGAGGTGTTGCCCACTACTTCGCCGAACGGCGGAGGAACGGTGGCCAGCGGTCCTGCGAACTGCAACGCCGATACGCGCAACATTCAGGAAGGAACGCTTGGTTACTGGTTTCGGTTATACAGGGGCACGCACGGGACTGTGCAACAGGGAATTCAATACTCCTATGTCGCGAAGCACACCTGGCAAGGAATCGGAGATCCTGAGGCCGGTGCGCCCAACTCCCCCAAGGCGATCGACAACATGTGGTTTACATCCTTTCGCTATTACATCCCTTAAACCGGGAGATATGGCGAAGCTCATTGTTAACCAGTCTTAGAAGGAAATCTAACATGTATCGATTGTTCTCCAGATTCGCGCCGCTACTGGCTTTCGTCGCTCTGGCCGGTTGCCTGCAGATGATGGGTCAGCCGGAATACAGCAGCCTCTCCGGTCGGGTCACGGATCCGACCGGCGCCGTAATCCAGGAAGCTACTGTACAGATCATCAATCAGGACACGCTTGTGAAGCGGGAGGTGACGACAGGTGCTACAGGAGAGTACAGCCTGCTGGCTCTCCCTGCAGGGCGCTATCAGGTGATTGTCGAGGCCAATGGATTCAGCAGGCGGTCGAGCCAGGTATTCACCCTGCTGGCGGGCAAGGCCATTGTGTTTAACGTTCAGATTGTCGTGAGTGACGTCAGGGGCGAAGTCAGCGTTTCCGCAGGCGCCTCCGAAACAACGATCGATACGGACACCGCCTCTATCTCGACCACCCTTGGAACTGAAGAAGTCACCGGTTTGGCGCTGAATGGGAGGAACTTTTCCCAGCTAGCTATGCTGGCTCCCGGTGTCAGTAATCAGACAGGTCAGGATGAGGCGAAGGTTGGATTAGCGGGCAGCGCCAAATTCAGCGTGAACGGCGGTCGCGTCGAGTACAACACCTTCGAAGTTGATGGAAGCGATGTTCTGAATACAAGCATCAATGCCAGCCGAGGCCAAGGCGAACCTCTGATCGTTTATCCCAGTGTTGATGCTATTCAGGATCTCAAGATACTCACCGGGGACTATAGCGCTATCTATGGCAAGAGTTCTTCCGGCAGTGTACTGATCACAACAAAGTCCGGCTCCGATAAATATCACGGCAATGCCTATGGGTTTCTGCGCAATGAAATGTTCAACGCGAGGAACTATTTCGATCAGCCCAATCCTATGCAGCCGGGTTATCAAGGTAAACCTACCTATAGAACGCCGCTGTACCGGCGTCTTGATTTCGGCGGCACATTCGGCGGCCCTGTTCCTTATCTCCATCGAGGAGACTCGAAGACATTTTTCTTCCTGTCAGAGGAAATCCGCAGGGAGAAGACTCCAGTCGACTACAACCAAGCCGTACCAACAATGGCGGAACGATCTGGCGATTTCTCGGATGTATGCCCACCGTTCGTGCCTGGGTCAGGTTTGACGCCTGATCCTGCCTATCCAGATTGCCCGATAAACCCTACGACCAATCTGATTCAACGGCATGTCGCGACCGACTACACCAGTCTGGCGCTCCTGAATTCGGAACTTATTCCCGCGCCGAATTCGAGCAGCGGGTGCAACTCAACCACGATATCGCCTTTGCCGCATTGCTATGTGGCTTCGGTCTCTCCACTGACTACCTATCGCGAAGAGTTGTTCCGCATCGATCACGATCTTAGTCAGCGAACGCGGCTATCCTACCGCTACGTTCACGATACTTACGATTCGACTGTACTTGCTCCGCTCTACGGCATTGTCCATAACAGCTTTCCTACTGTAGAGAACCGGTTGAGCAGCCCTGGCGAAAATATGGCGGTTATCCTGACTCAGGCGTTGCCGCACAACTTCCTGAACCTCGTCTCAGCCAGTTACGAAGTGGAACATATAACCCTCAACCCTGAGCCGGGCGTGGGTGTCGAGTCACTTGCAAGGCCCATTGTTCTGGACGACCCTGGCAAGGCCGGTGGAGTGCCGGTTGCCGGGGCGACGGTTTGCTCTAACGTGAGCAGGACAAATGCTCAGCAGGTACCGGCTCAAATCACGGAATGTCCCGTCGGCCACATTTTCGACAATGGATACGGCGGCAAGCTCCCTGGACTTGTTTTTCAGGGAAGCAACGGAGCGTATGGCGGGCATGGGTTCTCTGCGGACACCGGTTACGCCCCCTATAACCAATCCAATCCGACGTTCATTGTGAGAGATGACGCCAGCAAGGCGATCGGGAAACATAACTTGCAGTGGGGCTTTTGGGGAGCATTTGTCCAGCAGAATGAACTAAGCGCGGTGAGCGGAGCTAACTCCGGAGACGTACAGGGCTTAATTACCTTCAGTAACCAGCAATCCATCCATACTTCCGGCAATGCATTTGCGGATTTCATCGCAGGCACGGGATTCCGGCCTCAAGATCTAGGTCCCTCGCCGGGCGGCGCGATTAAAAGCTTTACCCAGGACAGTGGTCAGTTGCGATATTACACACGCAATAAGACGGCAGAGTTCTATCTTCAGGATGATTTCAAGGTTTCTCCGCGGTTCACAATCAATGCAGGCTTGCGAGCGAGCCTCTTTGGAGCGTGGTACAACCCCAGGAATACGGCCTACAACTGGAGGCCGGAGGATTTCAACCAGTCCCTCGGAGCTTCTATCTTCATCGATCCGATTGCAGGAAACCTGGTCAATAGAAACGGCGGCAGCGCCGTACCATTGAAACCGACGGGGCCGTATAGCCTGAGTTCACTCGGTCCGGTCATCACCAATGGACTGGCCCAATGCGGCGTGAACGGGATACCGGATTCCTGCATGCGTAGCAAACTCTTTTACCCATCCCCTCGATTCGGCTTTTCCTGGGATCCGTGGGGTAAGGCAAAGACAGCCATTCATGGCGGCTATGGTCTGTTCTGGCAGCGTGGCACCGGATACGAATCGAATGTCGGATCGCTCATCGGCGGGGCTCCGCTGGTTCTTAGCGAGACACAGTCCAATATCTCCGGAGCTGGAACAGATGGTCAGTCGATCCAGGGTTACAACGCATACAACCTGATCGGTCTCTCCTGCCAGGGCGGGACAATACAGTGCCCGGTTGCAAGCGGCGCCACAATTCCTGCTGGCGGTGCAACCTTCCCGCTGAACGTTACCTCCATTCCTACCAGGGCTATCTATTCCTACACGCAGCAATGGAGCCTGAGCGTTCAGCATGAACTGCGCAAGGGATTGGTTGGCCAGTTTATCTATGTGGGTACCAAGGGAACACACCTTACCGCTGTCCGCGATCTGAATCAGTTGCCTTCGCTTGGCAATACATCGAATCCATTTGGGAAAGGACAGCCGATTACTCCTGACTTCTGCCAGAGCGGTGCAAATGGCGGCTTCATCGTGGGTGGACTCAACCCGCCTCAAGGCCCTGTTATCAATCCATCTGCTCCCACGATAGGGCCTGCCTCGCAGGGCTACGTGAATGCGTTTGTGGCATGCACGGGCAATCCAGGTTTTGCTCTGGCTCCTGTTTCCCAGGGCGGCCCATCGCGCAAGCTGGGTATATCTGCTGACGTGGCCCGGCCTTATCTGGGCTTCAGCAATATCATCTCTGTTGAAAACGTCGCCGACTCAGAATACAACGCCTTGCAAGCGACCTTGCGCGAAGTAACTGGGCCAATCACGGTCGATGTTGCCTACACCTACAGCCACTCGCTCGATGATTCATCTGACCGCGCCAGTGCAAACTTCGCGGATTCGTTGGACATTCACTCAAATCATGCCAGTTCGGATTTCGATCAGAGGCACCTGTTAAATATCAGCTACATCTACAACCTTCCATTGCTCAAGCTCTTTGGAGGGATGATTAACCTACTTGGCAGCGGTCAAGACCCCACCGGGGAAACTGTGCCTGTCATGTCGAAGAGCGACCTGTGGGCTCCGTCACCTGTTATGAAGACGCTGCTGGGCGGTTGGCAACTCAGCGGCATTACTACATTCAATACGGGAACGCCTTTCAGTGTAGTGAATGGCGGCGGAGCGAACGGCATCGGCTCTTCAGATAACGCCGGCGTGGGGGATGGGCTGGGCATCGGATCGTATCCGGATGTGATTGGCAAGGTTCACAGCGGAAAGCCGTTTGTCAGTCCAGGAGGAAATAATGTGGGACCTCTATTACTCAATCCCAATGCCTATGCAGCGCCACGCGGACTGACGTTCGGAAACGCAGGACGCAATTCTTTGAGTAACCCTTCACGTGTGAATTTCAACACGTCTCTCTTCAAGCATTTCAAGTCTTCCAATGAGAAGCTCGACATCGAGTTTCGTGCAGAGGCTTTCAATATTTTGAATCACACTCAGTTCCGAATCACCGATCCTGCTAACCCCGGAAATATCGGAAATAACGTGATTAATTGTTACGGCAGCCAGAGCCAGTTCTATTCAGCCGGCGCCTCCGGCTGCCTGGTGGGGAATTCCTTCCTTCACCCGGTCGACGCGCATGATCCACGTATCCTTCAGTTTGCTTTGAAGGGCAGCTTCTAGGTTATTAAGGGAGAGTCGATGCAACATACAGGGAGTAATCGGGCAATGCGGTCAACAGTCGGCGTGCGTATTCCAGGCTTACTCGTACTCGCTGTATCCCTTATTGGATGTGGCAACAATAACTCTGCAAGCACCGGAACAACAAAGCCGCAAACTCTCCAGAACTACTTTGCCCCCACATCGCTGCTACAGCCCTGGCTCACAAATACGATCGACGATGCTAATCATAAGTATTCGCAGATTCAGTACGGTGATGAAGGCACGTATTCGGAGGTCCTCACCGCAGGCAACCTCACTGTGAACCCGCGCGGACTGCGCATTCTGGGTTTTACGACTCAATACGCTACTGGAAGCTCTCAGCCGGTTGCTACTTACGATCCGCCACTTTCAGGTGGGTTTGCCCTGGAACTGGCGGGACAGGCGGGTGGCCTGATTCAGCCGATGCAGACGCCTCAGAGCAGTGCCCCGGTGGTGGTACCTGTGAAGCCGATGGTTGCAGCAATCAACTGCCCAAACTTCAGCGCCGCGCAAACGTATCTTTTTATTACCCTGCTGGGCAGCAGCGGCGGCTGGAATGCTGCAACGGACACTGCATACGGCACGGTTGACATCAGTACAAATGGAACAGCGGTGAATTTCAATAACATCGCACAGTTCACGCTGCCTTCCGCTGGAGTAAGCGGAACTCCAGCCCAACCGTCGTCTGCTACCAAGAGCGGTGTCTGTAATCAGACCTCCTTCGGGCAGCTTGTTGCTGTTCCGGGACAGGTCGCTACTACCGATCCTGGAGGAATTCATCAGAGCAGACCGCCTCAGGCACAGATTGGAATCGGCCCGAACCAGCTGCTCGTGGAAGATAACGGTTCTGCGACAGCATTGTTTCCGGCAGGAGCTTCCACGTCACCCTTTCTGCCCTATGAGAACGTTCTGGGCGCGGGCTATGGCGCTGTGGGATTGCCACGATCATCAAGCCCGGTGGATACCGGTTCCGCTGTCGGCAGCCAGTATCTGGGCTTTGTCTATGCCACCGGTGATCCATCGAATCCTGTTTCGTTTTCTGGTTCCTCGCATGTAGCTTCTTTTGGTTTTTCCGCTGTCCCTTCTGCTTGCTCTTCAGTCGCCGCGAGTACCAGTACGCTGATCTACGGAGGCGACTTCAAGAACGATGATCCCTCCAGTTCTTCAGATGGCTTTGGCAACTGCGACTTTGCAATCGATCTGGGGCCGCAGGACTCTGCGAACAATGGACTCTATCGCAATGCCACGGTTTGGGTTGGAGCGGGCTACAGTGGCAACACGACGGGGGAGAACTACTCGTTTTCCGCAGTTGCAATTGCCGGCCAGCTAAGTGGGAAATATGCAATTTTTCTGCTCGGCAAGGATGCAAGCCAGCCGTGGGCCATCTATCTTCTCCAATCTAATTAGGAAAGTCTAGTTAGGCGAGTATCGGATGCTATCTGATCGTGCCCTTTTTTCGCTGCTGCAAGGCATGAGCCATGCACATTGCAGCAGCAATTAGGTGTGTTGAGAGAAGCATCCTATCTTCCCCAGCCAATTCATCATATCTTCAATCACCCTATATTGAGATACGCCTTCTGCTCCGTCATTCATGTAGGCAGTAAGAAACATAACAGGGGAAATGAGCCTTGCTCGCGACCTGGGAGTTAGAGCAGCTCTATGTCATCCCATATTGTGTCTTTCTGCCATTTCGAACGTACTCGCCTCCGCCGTCCATTGCAGTAGCGTAGAAACTCCTGCGTCCATATGACCGCATCCGCCAGATAAATGGAAAGAGCGTGTCTCTCTCTCGCGTTTGGCTTCACCCTAGATCAAGGAGATATCAATGCAGAACAAGTCGCTGAAAGTCTTGGCTCTGGCCGCTCTGTGTGCCGGTTGCTCCATCGCTGGAACCGCACAAACAATCAAGACAGTGGTCAACTTTCCTAACGCAACCCTGGGAATCGCTGCAAATCCAGTAACGAACCGGGTTTATGTCGTTGCTCCCACTCTGGACGGAATTTCTGACAACCTGGGCGTGATAGATGGAAATAACGACGTTCTCCTGCAAAACATCTCTGTTCCGTTTGGAGCCAACGCAACGGCAGTAAACTATCTGACGAACCAGATCTATGTGGCTGGCTGCAATTATTTTGAAACCCCCTCACCTTGCACGGTTACCGTGATCAACGGCAAGACAAACAAGGTAACCAATACTATTGCTATCACCAGCAATCCGGGACTTGGCCTTACAGGGATCACCGTCGATGAAGTCGATGGCCGCATCTTTGTCGCGAATGCCAATGACAATGTAATTAACGTGATTAACGGCAAGACGAACAAGCTTGTCTCCAGCATTGGACTGAAGGGCAATTCACCATCCGCAATCGCGATCAATCCTCTTCTCGACCTGCTCTATGTGCCACTCGGCAGCAACCTTACCGCTATTGTGAATCCGTCTCTAGGGAAGGTCCTCTCCATGGCGAACTTTGGAAGCACTACAGTAGGAGCGGCGGCCAATTTCGTTACCGGCAAGGTGTATGTTACTGATGCCGAAACAGGTCCTTCCATGACGGGTGTTCTCAACGCCGCCGGGCAGAAGGTCGCCAGCGTTGTAGTAGGCGATGCTCCGCTCGGAGTCGACGTGGACCCGGTCACCAACCTCGCCTTTGTGGCTAACTCGGCGGTCGACTCGGTCGACGTGATCGATGGCAAGACAAACACCGTCAAGGGTGTTGTTACCGGCGTGCCTGCGTCGTATATTGCGGTAAACTATCTCACCCAGAAGCTCTACGTCTCCGGGCGTATTGGCGTGTCTGTCGTAACCGAAAAATAGCCCTGTCTCTTATTTAAATAAAGAGTATGAATAGATAAAGCGTATGAGGCCAGCGCGGTATGCGCTGGCCTCATATTATGACCTGGATGGAAATGGAGAGTCCGGCAAATTTTGTGCCAGTGAAGACGTAAGAAACGGGGATGAGAGGAGCTTGTTATGGGACGAGACAAGAGATATCAACACAGCCACTTTTGTCGCGGGCAAGATTGTGCTTAGAGCATGCCGTCGTTAGCTAGGGAGTGAGGTTTCCGCGTGCATAATCCAGCGTTCGAAGCGCCAGCAGGTAATCGTATCGTGCGTTGACGGCTGCGACATTTGCCTGTGTGCTCTGAAGCTGCGCCTGGCTGAGTTCCACGATTGAGCTCAATCCCAACTTGTAACGGGTCTTTGCAAGGCCTAGAGCCTGCGCAGCCTGGGTGCGGAACTTCTCTGTCACGTCAATGCGCTGGTAGGCGGTTTGTGTTGCGAGTACAGCAATTTTCACATCCCGCTCAATCGTGTTCGAGAGATCTTGTGCTTGCTGCTGCGAGGCCTTCTCTCGCAGGCGGGCTTCTTCTGTCTGCGCTGAGATACGGAAGCCGGTGAAAAGCGGCAGGCTAAGGTTTACTCCAGCAGCGGCGTACCAGTTTTCTCCGAAAATTCCATCAGGACGTACCGGCGTGATTCCTCCGATAGCGGTTGCGGAGATCGTCGGGAGACGCTGCTCCTTTTGTGCGGTGACTAGTTTGTGAGCGGCCTGCGTGTCGAGATTCAGAGCACGCAGGTCAGGGCGCTGCTGCTGCGCCTCAGATATGACTGATGCTGCATTCTCAGGTGGAGGCTGGGGTGTTTGATTGCTGGGCTCGACAGCCTTGAAGTCACTGTTTGCCGGCGCGTTCAGAATAGCCGCAAGATCTGCGCTCGCCGAAGCGACCGCGTTTTCTGCATCCAACTGAAGCAGTTGGGCCTGAGAATAATCCGCAGATGCCACATTGAGATCAAGTTCGCTTTTCAATGCGCTCTTCGTTAACGCCTGAGTTAGATCCTGCACGTTGCCGCGAGCAGCAACTGCTGCCTTCGCTACCTCTAACAGGGATTGGGCATTCAGCAAGCGATAGAAAACCTGGTCTGTAGCGAGCAGCACATCCTGTTCTGTCGCAAGAGCAGTTTGTTCCTGCGCCTTGGCAAGCAGCTTCGCATTGGTGACGAGGTTATGCGTATGACCGAAATCGGTTATGAGCTGCGTCAGAGTTCCACCGACCCCGGCATGGGTGTATAAGCGCGATGAGTTAAGCGTGCCCGCACCGATACGGCTTGCGTCTTCCGCTTTCACGGCTGTCATGCTGCCGCTGATTTGCGGCAACTCGGCCGATTGTACTTCGCGGGTGACTTGGCCCGATGCGAGAGCGAGCAGGCGGCTCGCTGTAATGCGTGGATTGTTCTTCAGAGCCTGATGCTCGGCCTCTGACCGTGTGATGGAGGTGGCATTCTGTTGCAGCCCTGGCGCAGCATTTTGCGCCCTGGATTGCGCACATAAACATAGACAGAAACATAGAGTGGGTATCAGGAACAGGCTCTTCATGCATGCACCTCCGCTTGCGGATGGCTAGCTTCGAGACGGCGGTGAATCAGCAGGTACGCACAGGGTACGAGGAAGACAGTCACAATGCCGGAGACGGTGAGTCCCCCGAGAATTGCTCGTGCCAGCGGAGCGTATTGCTCGCTGCCTGCTTCCAATGCCAGCGCCATCGGGATCAGGCCGAGAACGGTGGCGAGTGTTGTCATCAGGATCGGGCGGAGGCGAACCTTGCAGGCAGTAACGATTGCGTCTTCGAGGCGCTCTCCTGATTTGCGGAGCTGCCCCACAAACTCGACGATCAGAATGCTGTCCGAGACCACGATGCCGGTCATCATCAACACACCCATCAAGCTCATGATGTTGAGTGTTGTGTGTGTCGTGAGCAAGAACAGGATGACGCCCGATATACCCGGTGGAATGGCAAGCAGGATGATGAAGGGGTCGACAAAGGAAGCGAACTGAGCCATCAGGATCAGAAACACAAGAATGATCGAGAGGATCAGGCCGATGCCGAACGACTGAAAGGAAGAATGCATACTGTTGATCGATCCGCGTATGTTGAGCACTGTGCCGTGTGGCGGGTGCGTGCCATTCAGCACCTGCTGTATCCGCTTGCTCGTTGCTGTTAAGTCCTCTTGTCTGGGCATGACATAGATGTCGAAGACACGCCTAAGCTGGTAGTGATCCACTTCGGTTGGCGTATTGATCGGCTTGATCGAGGCCACTGTTTCAAGCGGTGTCGTTGTCTTACCGTCCGCAGATCGCAAGGGGATTTGCTTGAGGTCTTCGAGTGTCTGCACCTGTGTTTCCGGGTACTGAACCGTGAGCATGTAGTTGTTGCCAGTCTTTGGATCGATCCAGTAACTGGGCGCGACCATAGCGTTCGAGGTCATCGCGGTAATCACGTTGTCAACGACTGTTTTCGGCGTCAGGCCTTCGAGGCTGGCTCGCTGACGATCGATATTCAAAGATAGCCCGGGATAATCCACGTCCTGAGGAATCAGAACATCGCTTATTCCGGGAAGCGCTTTGAACTGGTGGGCGAGTTGCTGCGCGATGGCGTATCCGCCTTCCATGTTGTTTGTGCTGACCTGTATGTCAAATGGCGCGGGCATGCCCTGGTTGACGATGGAGTCTACGAGACCGCCGGATTGGAAGTAGGTCTGAACCTCGGGTAGTTCGCTGGCAAGCTTCGCGCGTACGCGGCTCATGTAGGCTTCGCTGCTGATGCTGTGTTCTTCATGCAGGCTTACCTGCACGAAAGCTGTGTGCATGCCGGAGTTCGATGTGTAGATAGCGGAGAGATCCGGCGTGACGCCTATATTCGAGACGATCATGTTCAGATCTCTCGGTGCTACTACCTGGCGAACGACTTGTTCCACGCGCGCGATGTACTGGTCCGTCAACTCGATACGCGTGCCGGACGGGGCTTTCACGCTGATGACAAACTGGCCTGCGTCTGTCTTTGGGAAGTAAGCCTGACCAAGGAATGGAAAGAGTGCAAAGCTGATAACGACAAAGATCGCAAAGGCTACGATGACCTTGCCGGGACGGCCAAGGCAGTAGTGAATCGCGGTATCGTATTTCTCCTGCAGCCAGCCAAAGGCCTTGTTGAAATAGAAGACGATCTTTGCGAAGAAGCTCATGTGGCCGTGGCCTCCACGCATGTGTTCAGGAACCGGATCGTCATGCTCTGCGGCCTGGTGGGCTGCGCCGTGTCCTGTGTGCTTGATAAAGCGCGAACAGAAGAGAGGCACAACTGTCATTGCAACGAAGTAGGAACAGAAGAGCGCGATGACCACTGCAAGGGCAAGCGCCGAGAAGAGGTATTTGCTGACGCCGGTCAGCAGCACAACCGGGAAGAAGACAATTGCTGTGCTGCATGTAGCGGCGAGCACGGCAAGCTGCACCTCTTTACCGCCGGTTTCTGAAGCTTCGACGTTGTTCGATCCCATCTCAAAGTGACGGAAGATGTTTTCGAGCACTACGACTGAGTTGTCGATCAGGCGCGAGAGCGCGAGTGCCATGCCTCCGAGAACCATCGTGTTGATGGAACTATTAAAGGCATCCAACAGAAGAAATGTTGCGAGGCAGGAGATCGGGATCGACAGCATCACGGCTAGTGTTGCCCGGAAATTTCCCAGGAAGAGCAGGATCATGATGCCGGTCAGGCAGAGCCCGATCGCACCTTCACTGATGACGTTTTTGATAGCAGTCTTCACGAAGACAGACTGATCAAAGACAACATCCGTCTTGAGCTGCGAAGGAATATCGAGCAGGTGCTTGACGCCACTACGGATGCCATCCACGATGGTGATGGTGTTTGAGTTGCCGCCCTGTTTGAGAACAGGAATATAAACAGAATGCTGTCCGTCGACACGCACGATGTTGGTCTGCAACTGGCCGCCATCGACTGCATGGCCGATATCTCCAACAAGGATCGACGAGTTGCCGACAGTGCGGAGCGGAATGCTATTCACATCGTTTGGCGTAGACACCTGGCTGTTCGCATAGATGTTGTAATCCTTGGGACCAATGCGAACGTCGCCTGCGGGAAGGATGAGGTTCGACTCATTGACGGCATGCACTACATCCATCACGCTCATTTGCGCGGCCTGCAGTTTTAGCGGGTCCACGTACACCATGATCTGGCGATAGCGGCCGCCATAGGGCTGCGGCACGGACGCGCCTGGGACGTTTGCCACCTGGTTGCGTACGGTGAACTGGGCAAGATCTTTGAGCTGCGTCTCGTTCATGCCTGCGCCCTTCAGCGTGATCAGGCATACCGGCAGATTCGCAGCATCAAAGCTGAGAACGACAGGTGGAAGCGTGCCCGGGGGCAGACGGCGAAGGTTCGCCATCGCAAGGTTAGAGATGTTGCTGACGGCTGCATTGGGATCGGTGCCGGGCTGAAAGTAGATCTTGATAAGGCTGACGCCGGACATCGATCTGGATTCGATGTGGTCGATGTTGCTCCCGAGTGTGAAGAAGCGCTCATCGCTGTCAGTGATATCGGATTCGATCTGCTGCGGCGGCATGCCGGAGTAAAAGGTGGCAACAACAACAACGGGAATGTTGACCTTTGGAAAGAGGTCTACCGGCATGCCCATCACGCCGGCAACGCCGACGACAACGATGATCATGCATGCCATGAGGATGAAGAAGGGATATCGGATGGCAAAGGAGGACATGCTTACTGGTCTCCCTTCGACTTGGCTTTAGAGCTGGCGTGATAGCTGAGCAGGTCTTGGGATGCAAGCTGCGGTTGCACCTGTTCGCGGGGCTGCAACGTTCCCAGATCGCCCACGGCTACGTGATCGCCTATCTGAAGACCACCGGTGATCTCCTGGCTGTTTGCCGAGGTGATGCCTAAAACCACCGGTCTCCGTTCTAACCTGTTATTCGAATCGACTAGGAAGACTGCTGGCTCATCTCCCTGAATTACGGCAACTGTTGGTATCACGAGCGAGCCTTGCTGCTGCCGGAGAAGGAAGCTGATGTTGGCATACATGCCGGGCGTAAGAGTGAGCTTGGGGTTCGGTACATCTACTTCACAAAGCATGGTACGAGTGGCATTACTGACATCGCGTGTGAAGCGAACAACCTTCGCCGGGAACTGTTGCCCAGTGGCTTGAACATGCACCATCACGGTCGAGCCTTCGGCAACGAGCGGAACATCCTGCTCTGGAATAGGCATACGTAGACGCAGCAGATCGCTCTGCGCAAGCCGCACCACGGCCTGCGCATTGCTCTCTGATGTTCCTGCAGGGATGAGCGCGCCGGTATCGGCATAGCGCATCGTCACAACGCCGGAGAAGGGAGCTGTGATGGTGGCATACTGCGCCATACTGGTTACGCGCAATCGATCTGCGCGCGAGACATCTAGTTTTCCTTCCGCAGCGGCGACAGCGGACTTCGCAGCCTCGACCTGGGACTCGGCCGAGCGGTCGCGTGCCAGCGCGTCATCGAGCTCCTGAGCGGCTACGAGGCCGGGCTGCTGATCGGACGCTTGCTTCAGCCGCGTATAGTTTGCATGCGCCGCCTGGTAGCTGGCCTGCTCGCGCGCAATCTCGCTCTTCAGCCGAGCGATATCCTGTTGCGACTGATTCACGCCAGCATCCGCGCCAGCCACCTCGGCCTGGAGTTCCGGCACCTCAAGTACAGCAAGCGTCTGGCCCTGGTGAACTTTGTCTCCTATATCCACATAGATATGGCGGATATAACCGGAGACTTTGCCATGAACGTCGATCTCCTGGAATGGCTGGAAGATGCCAGCCACGGTGAGACCTTGAGAAATGGTGCCCTTCTGAGCAGGAACATAAGGCACGACAGGAATAGTTGAGCCGCGCTCCGCGGCAGCAGGCTCTTTCTTATGACGATGAAGCACCAGGGCCAGCAGGGCAATTGCCACCACGGCAACCGACACGAATGCCAGGACACGTCGATTTCGCACGTATAACCTCTCTCTCAGCAGCAAGCAATCTATGCCGCTCAGAACAAAGAGCGGCTAAACGTTCGCGCGAAGAGAAGCTGGCGGGGGTCGAAACGAAAGCTGGATAGGAAGATCGACGGGGATGGGAGGAGGAGCCTGCCATTCGATGATGCTGGGTAAATAGAAGACCACGGCCACCAGTGAAAAACCTAGTTCGCTGGGATGCAGTTGGGGTTCATCCGCAGCAGGTTTTTCGATGGCATTACTAACTGCTTCTTTAACCAGATCTCCACCGCGTGTAGAAAGTTTGACGGGCGTCTGGGCTGCCTGGTCAGACCTGTATAAGGAGAGTTTATAGGAGGTTCCCCAGAAGAAAACTGCAAATCCCAAGACAAGAAATGCGACCTGCATCACCCATAAAGAGGGGCGATGCTGGGCATCTTGCGTCGGGTTGGGAGGCGCGTTCAAAGGGCAATGAACTCCTGTTCCAATTATCCTCGGTAATTATAGCTTGCACCGGCCGACGCTTACTGTTCGATTTCGCATCAGATTCTTCTACTAATTCGTCTCGGGTCCAAGGGGAGATGGTTGAGCATTTCTCGCACTATACATATCCCCGGAAACGCTTTTCTCGTTATGACTCCATTATGACTCCATTTGGATTAGTACCAAATCGCCAATGTACTCATCACTCATCGAGGGCAGGGGATTACTTCCGACAAGCCGACTTGTCATTACCGATCCGGCGCTTCGCGGCGGCTAAATTTCTGCATGCAAGCCTTTACATAAAATTTCGAGTGGAGTCGGCTCGGTTCCCATAGGACTTCTAGTGGAGAATCGTTTTGGTCAGGAAAGAAGATTCAAGTTCGGAGATGTTGAAGGGCACTCTGGACATGATGGTGTTGCGAACGCTGGTGACTGGCGATGCGCATGGGCACACGATCGCCAAGGTGATTGAGCGGACGTCCGAAGATGTGCTGGAGGTCGAGCAGGGGTCGCTCTATCCGGCACTGCACCGGCTTGAGGATCGCGGCTGGGTCTCGTCGTATTGGGGGACTAGCGAGAACAACCGCAAGGCGAAGTTTTACAAGCTCACCGATTTTGGCCGTAAGCAATTGGTGAACGAGACCAATCGCTGGAGAAAAATGGCGCGGGCGATTGCGATGGTGATGGGCGAGAATGTGCTTACTCATGACGAGCTACCCCAGGGAGGCAAGCTTTGAGCCGAGTCCTTGATAGCTGGCGTAAGCTCTTTCATCGCGCTCACAAAGACGCCGAGCTAAGCGAAGAAATGAATTCCTTCCTGGCGGAAGAAACAGCCGAGAACGAGGCGCGGGGCCTGTCTCCCGATGAGGCACGCAGGCAGGCACATCTCAAGCTCGGCAGCCCCAGGCGGGTCCGAGAAGACGTGTGGCAGCAGAACTCCTTCGCTTTTCTGGATGGCCTCTGGCGCGACGTTCGCTATGCCGTGAGAACGCTATCGCGATCACTGGGATTTACGCTGATGGCGGTTTTCGTCGTCGCGCTGGGTATCGGTGCGAATGTAGCTTTGTTTACCGTGGTGCGAAGCGTTCTGATCAATCCGCTGCCCTATCGCGATCCCGGCAAGCTCTACACAATCTACCAACGCGGCCCAAAAGCCGCAGCCTCACCGGATAAGGAACACTTCATGCCGGTCGACGCCGGCAGTGCGCAGGAGTGGCGTGAGAATGTTGGCTCTGCCGCCGATCTGGCCCTCATCTGCCCGTGGCGGCAGTACAACGTCTCCGGCCAATCGGGACAGATGCCGGAGCAGGTGGATGCCGCGTGGGTCTCGGCTAATTTCTTTCCAACGCTGGGCGTGCAGCCAATCCTGGGACGGCCTTTCACGGAATCCGATGACAGCCCATCTGCCAATGCAACCGTAATCCTCTCCAACGGATTTTGGAAACGCCGCTACGCCAGCGACCCCGGCATCATCGGGCGTCAGATCATCCTCGACGCTCGCCCATATACGGTAGTCGGAGTGCTGCCAGCAAGCTTCGTCTATGCCGGTTCGCTTACCGGAAACACCAACCAGGTATGGGTTCCGGTGATGCACGAAATTCCGCAGGAGCTGCTGCATATCTATAACGATCACGAGTTCGTGGTGATCGCACGACTGCACCAGGGCGTAACGCTCAATGCATTGCTCGATCAATTAGGCGCCCTTCAAGCGCAAATCAAAATCCGCCATCCGCAAGGGGGAGTACACGAAGGAGCGAGCGGACGTTCGATGCTTGACGACTCTGTCCAAGACTACCGGAAGTCGCTCTACGTCCTGCTCGGGGCCACTTGCTGTGTCCTGCTGATCGCCTGCCTCAACGTCGCCAGCCTGCTCGTAGCGCGACAGGCAGCCCGTGAACGCGAACACGCGATCCGCGCCGCGTTAGGAGGCAGCGCTTTGCGTCTGCTCCGCGAACGCCTGACCGAAAGCCTGATGATCTCCCTTTCGGGCGGCATTCTCGGTCTTGGTCTGGCGTGGCTCGCAGTAGCCTGGTTCACCGGCGCCCGTCAGGATATGAACCGCATCGAAGCAGTCCACATCGACGGCATGGTCTTCGCTCTTGCCGCTGGCCTGATCCTGCTCTGCGCTCTATTCTCCGGACTGGTTTCCGCATGGAGCGGCAGAAGCCGCGCAATTATGGGCGTACTCCAGCAGGCCTCGCGTTCACAAAACTCAGGTGGTGCGAAAGCCGGTCTGCGCCGCATTTTGCTCGTACTCGAAGTAGGCCTGACCGTAGTGCTTCTAACCGGAGCCGGTCTGCTGCTGAAAAGCTACCAGCACCTGCTCAAAGTCGACCTTGGAGTACCCATCGCCAACACCCTGACCCTCGGCATCAGCCTGCCCGACGGCCGCTATAAGGCAGCATTGCAGCAGGTACAATTCTTCGAGCAGCTTATCGAACGAGTACGCTCTGTTCCCGGCGTCAGCGCAGCCGGACTGGTGACAGCGGCTCCGGGCCAGGGCTGGGGCGCAGATCGTATGATGTCCGTCGTCGAGCATCCTCCACTGGCCAAAGGGGAGGGTTACGACATCATGGCTCGCGGAGCCGACCCCGGCTACTTCGCCGCTATCGGGCTGCCGCTCATACGCGGCCGCCTCTTCACTGCGGATGAGCGTCTGACCCGGGACCACGTCGTCCTGATCAGCGAGAGGACAGCAAAGCTGCTCTTTCCCGGTGAAGACCCAATCGGCAGGCATCTGCGCTCAGAGCTGGGCGGTGACATATATGAAGTGGTAGGTGTTGTAGGCGACACACGCTATGAAGTCTCGATACCGATGCAGGCCACGCTTTACTGGCCAATCTATGGCAACGAGTCTTCAGCAGCAACCATCGTGGTCAAGTCGAGCACAGACGTCAATACTCTGGCAATGCCAATTCAGAGACTTGTCGCTTCGATGGACCCTGACCTGCCCGTCGCGAACGTGATGACGCTCCAGGAAACCATCGCAAGGTCGACCGTAGCTTCACAATTTTCCTCGGTACTGATCGTTGCCTTCGCCCTGATTGCCCTGCTGCTTTCGGCGGCAGGGCTCTACGGAGTTCTGGCCTACCTCGTCACGCAGCGAACCAGCGAAATCGGTATCCGCATAGCCTTGGGAGCGCAGCGCGAGAAGGTGTTGCGCCAGATGCTACTGGACGGCCTGCGTCCTGCTCTGCTGGGGTTGGCGCTTGGGCTCGCAGGGAGTGTTGCGGTGGTGCGGCAGATTCAATCCATGCTCTACGAGACCGAGCCACTCGACCCGGCGGTCTTTGCGGTGGTTGCCGTAACGTTGCTACTGGTTGCTGGCTTTGCGTGCCTGATTCCTGCGTGGCGAGCTTCGCGGCTCGATCCGATGCGGGCACTGCGATCCGAATAAGCAGGCGGCCTATTACGTGGCTCAGGCGCGGAGTCGTTCTGGGGATCTTTTCGAAGCGTAGGTCCCTATAAACGCCGTTATTGTCAGTTAGAGATTACTGCCCACTCCTTCGAACCTGTGCCCGGCTTCGCCATCAGGCTGGAAGAGAGCTTGAACAAATACAATTGTTGCTTGGGCATGTATCAATTCAAACGACTAACGCTATCTGCGATGCAAACAGCGCCTTCAGAACGCTGTAAACGGCCCGATCTGTTTGGAACCAGAGCCGCCATTGTGAATGGTTGTCTGGTTACACTTCGCCTTGTGCTATTCGCCTAAGCAGGATGTTCCTCGGGAAAGGCACCATACTCGGGATAGTGTCGCTCTAGCGGAAACTCAATGTCGCGTTGGTACTTTCTTCGAAGTTCATGATCCGCGACCAGCTTCTCTATCAGGCTTCTGATTCGGGAGTAACGCACCGTCTTGTCCGGCGTAAGGATAACCACGCCACATTCGCTCTTCTTTTCGTTCCAAAAGAATAGCCGCTGCGCATCTTTCGTTCGGTCCGAAGTGCAGACCAAATACCAATATGTGAAGTTCCAACGTTCGCCATTCTTGCCTTGCCTGGGCTTCTCCTCATTCCATAGGGCGATCATGTCAGCATGTTCTCACGAGGTGCACAAACCTGTCTGAAAGCGCTGTATCGACGGCGGCTCGGATACTCATCATAAATGTTCTTATCGGCATCAATCTGATGTTTGGGCATCATGCGCAGACTGAATCCAGCTCTCGAGCTGCCCGTTTCGACGGAGCAGATTAATCTGCAATTCTTGCAATCGAAGGGTCGCATCCAGCATCTCCAGATAGCGCTGCCGCTCAAGGATACGGGCATTCATCTCATCTTTGGGAGTCATCGGCGGAGTAGAGTCAGTTCCATTTCCCGACGTGAGCCGCACAAGCATGGCATTGAGCTGGTCCTCGGCAATGCCTCGATCGAGTTGGGCCAGTTCTGCCTTGGTCCCAAGTTCCGTGACCGAATGCTGTAGCTTTACGCGAGTGGTGTTCTGTTGTTGACGAAGAAACTCTACGGTGTGCTCGGCATGCTGCGCGTCCGCCAATGACTCACGAGCCTTCGCTTTACGAGCACTATCGGAAAATGGCAATTGAACCTGAGCGGCAGCATAAGCCGTGTTGTAGTTGCCATTGAGATTGTAGTAAGTGGCTGCTCCATTGAAGGGGCTGATTCGCCCATATTGCGCCGCAAATGCAATCTGTGGACGCCATGTATAGCGTGAATCTCCATTGGCCTGTTTGCGCTTTGCGAACGCATTCATCTTCGCGGACAGTACGCCAGGCGTATCGGGATATTCATTCAGATGTTCGGTTGACCACAGAAGAGGCGCCGGACTGGACGGGATGCTACTCGACGTTGTTACGAGCTGGGTGGCAGACAGTCCGATGAGTTGAGAGAAGTGTTCCCGAAGCGACGTAATTTCATCCTCAAGCTGCTCCTGCTGCAGCTGGATCTGCAGTGCGGTGCGATGGGCCTGTTTCAGTTCCAATGGAGACTCAATGCCAGCATCAAGTCGATCCTGAACGATGGAAACCAGCCTGAGAGCATAGCCATATTCATCGGTCATCGCTGCTTGCCGTTGCTGTGCGCGATCGAGGGAAATCTAAGTGACGGCTGCATCCTCTTCGACCTGTTCTCTAATATCCCTAAGCGCAGCGTTCGCAGCTTTTACACCAGCCTGCGCCGCCCGAATGTAGTCGAACTGAGAGAAGTTGAAAGCCAGCGATTGCGCGTTGACGGTGAATATCGTATCCGACAACCGGCTACAACATGATCGCAACCTTCAGCGCTCAATAGTGCAAACGAGAACCCTCGTCCCTTGATTCACATATCTCTACGATTGTTATTTGTCGGCTTCATGCCAATGTACTCATTGACGCAACTGATCCAATGCCCGGTCGTTCCCGACGAGCACGTTTAGTAGAACCTATCCAACTTCTGCTAGAAACCTCCAATAGAAGCTGACGACTGTTTCATGTCATGGGGCAGCCAACATTATGCAGAGATTGGAGAAGCCACGCCCGCGACTCTTGCTGGGATTCGAACTTCTCTGCGATGAAACATCATCCGGGGAGTTGACTGTTTGTGGCGTATCTTCGCTGTGCCGAGGAAAGCATACTTGGCAGCGTGTCAGCGTCCGACAAAATGGAACGAACGTACTCCGCGATTGGCAAACAAGGATCTGGGGTTGAATTAGGTATTAGCGAGATTACGGTGAAAGTCCATCGAAGCAGTCTGATGAGAAAGCTCGAGGCAAGTTCATTGGCTTCGTTAATTCAGATTGCAATCGAACTTCAGCTTATCCCCGAATTTGCAGGAGCAAACTAAGTGTAAGGTTCCCTCCACGCTCCCCCGAATTGCCATCGACGACTGCTGCTATCCGTCGATGAGGCCGCTGCGGCTGGAATCATCGCCAACAGGACCGACCCAGCCACACACTGCCGGCTTGGGTAGAGCAAGGGGCGATGGTACCCGTCAAGCCAATGATGAGTTGAACACGCAGATCGTTCCCATAGGCATCCTGGAAATAGGGTGAGTTGTCTCGTGAAGGCACGTTCTCTCAATCTCTTTGAATAAGAGAGAGCACCGTTTGCTGTATCTCTGAATGAAATGAATCGGCTGTTGAGGAATGTCGGTATCTCCCGCGACTGGAATCAGTCGGGTATAGGTTCTCTGGTGTTCCTGTCCAGACATGGTTGGGTTAGGAGATTTGCGAAGACCCGATGATGGTGCTTGATGGACTGCTTCCATCGCCAGCGATGGAGAAGTATGTGGCGGTTGCTGACCCTCCTTGGGCGATATCGAGGACGGTGAACCCGTGGTTGTACCCTGGCGGATTTCCCGTCATCCCGACCTGGAGATTGCCGTTGCTTTGAATGCTGGAGACTGCGACGTCGTAGGGGGCGTCGGTTTCGAGCATCGGAAACGCAGAGTAGCCGATGCAGGCACCGAAGGGAACCCACGGGAAGAGACTTGATAGGCTCACGCTTTGGTTTCCGGGAGTGGTGACAGTAGATGCAGCGATCGAAGGCTGGTCGTAGACTTCGAGGACATGCTCGTGTCCCCAGAACCATGCTTTGACGGGGCCGACTGGTACTTGTTTGAGTTCTGATTGGAGATTGACGTTGTAGCCGAGCTTGCCCATTTGAGCCGTGTTCCCCGAGCCGCCTGCTGCCCCATGACCTTCGCCGATGCCCAGGAATCTTGACCACCCCTGATGATGAGAAAACAGGATGACAGCGCGGCTGTTCCTGGCGGCATCTTCAATAGCAGAGACGTGCCAGGCGGCTTCGGCGGGATGGAGCATTGTGGTGTCGTTTCCGATATCCCAGAGATCGCTATCGTAGTATCCGGTGTCCATCGCTTGTAGTTGCAGCCAGGAATTGCTCAGTGTGAAGAAGCTGGCAGATTGCGTAGGGACAGGAGCTGCAGGGGAGTTCGGGAAGCTGGCGCCTTGGTTGACCTGGGACAGGGCGTCATAGAAGGGCTCTCCGCCCGTGTACATATCATGATTGCCGTCGAGATTGAAGACTGGGGCCGAGTGTCCAGTTTTAGCGCGGGCAGTCTTGATGAAATTCAGGAAATTGACCTGCATCTCGTCCCTGGTTCCTGCATAGTAGACGTCACCTACGTGAAGGATGAGATCTGGCTTCTGCTCCATGAGCGATTCGAGTACGAGTTGCGCGACTGGCTCGCCTGTTCCCCAATCGCCTAGAATACCGATCCGAAAGCTGGTCTGCTCCGGAAGCTGGAGTGTGTTTCCCGAGGCAACATAGGGAATGGTGGCGTTGTGGAACCAATTGTGCGCAGTCAGGTAATCGAATGCTGCTTTCAACCAGCCGGTGCCGTCACAACCTGATTTTTCGAATTCGTTCGTCACATCCGTCATGCTTTGTTGGTTCCCGCGCAACGCTGCCCAGGCATACTCCAGCATGAGTTGGATACAGGTGGGCGAGAGCGGGTTGGTTGCGCTCAAGGGGCTTGCCGAAGCTGCGGTGAGTGCTTTCTCCCGAGAGCGATAGAGACGGGGGTGAGGCAGCCTATCGAGGATCTCAGTAGCGTGCTGCAGATTCTGATTGCCTTCGGCGATGCCGATACTTGCTGTCGCCGGCGAAGAACTTCTGAGTTGGGCGGCGATTGCGGACTGGACAAGAGAGTGAGGCGCAGAATGGAAGCTCTTGATATAGGTCATGTACGCTGCTCCGGGAGGACGAGATGCTTTTTTCAAGCATCGCCCGGACCGATCCAGATGCGAATCGCCGGAGGTAGCTTGAGCGCAAATGACTTTACTATAGCGGGTGTGCAGCAACGTGAATATTTCGTTGCAAACGCGTTATTGGCAAGGCGCGCTGTGTCTCCCTTTCACGAAGCTGACCATTCGGGGCAATGATCAATGGCGGTCAATGGTCAATGGTCAAACCTGGAGGCAATGATCCGAGGGGGCAGTGGCGCTGCATCCACGCTGGTCGTCTCAATCAAGAGTTCGAATGGGCTCACTGTTCCATTCTTGCGAGTCGCCTGCTGAATAATGGGACGCATCGTGGCTTCGTCCAGGAGCGCGTCCGCTGCTGCCTGCGTTGCAGCCATATTCAGACCTTCAATAAGCAATATGCGGCCTGTCCTATTTAGATTCGGAATAAGAGCGACAACGCCATAGGTCTGATGTGAGCGTTGCTGCGAGTCGTTCTCGAACACAGTTTTCTCGCCACTTTCAGGGTGCACGTTGACGACGGAGCAGTGGTTCACGTGCGATTCGCAAACGAATTGGAAGTTGAGCTGCTTCTGCAGCATGTCGACCCAGGGGTCGGTGTGAATTGCTCCCAATAGGATAGCGTTGCCGTCTCGGAGATCCTCCATTCGCAAATCACGAGCGAATCGGATCACTGTACGATCGGGAACTGCCTCCGGGAGGCGCGCCAGCCTGGCGATGATATTGAGGTCGACGATACTGGTGTACCTCTGTGTGCGTAAGTCTTCGACGTTTGGAAGATCGACGTTGCGAATGTTTACCTCGGACAGATATTTTCCGCTCACATAGTCCGAGAGAGATGCTTGCTGCTCGGAAAGGTTCTGCAGAATTCCGAGCCCGCTGTCCGCTGGAACGATAAACGTGTCGCGGTCTTTCACGAAGATTTCCGACCAAATTGAGCGGGGTGCTGTTTGCTTAACCTGCACAGACGAATGAAAGATGCCGGGAAGCCATTTGAACGCACTTAGTACAGAGGCGCAGGCGAGAACACCCAGAAGGAACATTTTCCACTGGCGAGGATGGGAGGGATGCGTCGCTGCGGAGACGCCATCCTTGACCACGCTTTCGCCAAGGGGCTCATTGTGGCTGAGTTCTTCCTGAGTTGCGTTGTCCAAGGGAGGAGCGAGCTGAGAGTCGACGGCCAAAGGGGACGACTCCTGGCGTTCAAACACGGGAACATATGCCCCGCGCGGGATCCTGATCCTGATCTTCTCTTCCATTCCTTCCCGTTCGAAGTACAAGTCGAGACGCTTCCGCAATTGCCCCGCGTAGTTGCGGACGATGTTGTCGTCGCCGGGATTGTAATCGGCGGGGCGATTGAACACCCTCACCCCAATCTGCTGCTCCGTGATTTCATGTGACAATCCGTGCAATTCGCGATCGCAGATATACGACAAGAATTTCGGCAATCGTTCAGACTTCGAGAAATGTTCGCTCGCCACAATGCGCTGGGTCAGAGCCCAGCAGTCCGTGTAGGACAGGGGAGGTGGCAAGCCGGGTCCGCTCGCTTCGTTGGCCTGGGATAGGTCTGCTTCTGCGTTCATTGAGCCCTCGAGTCGGTCGGATGGGTCAGCATCGTTCTGTTCTCGTCGTGCCTTGGAAAATCATCCTGTGTCATCGCGACCCCTTCCTGGTGAGGGTTCCGCTGCCGGTCGATTGGCAGATCAGAACCTGGAATAAACCGTGTATAAACCGGCTCATCACACCGTCCCCACTGATACGTTCAAAGCTTTCGTGCGCGCTATCTATCTCAAAATCAATAGTTTGAGGATTTAACGGCAGGTTAATGCTTTTGAACGGTTAATGCACCTAGCGGGTAGAAACGTTTCTCTTAGGATGGCTTCATTACTGGTGCACGCCCCGCCGAGATGTTCCGATTCTAGGTAGGAAATATGAATCGAACGTTACGCCAATCTGACTTGGCCCTGGCGGCCGTGTACCACTCTCTCAACGGCAGACCAATGTTTAATTTTAGAGGAGACGCCCAGTGTCCACCAGGAAGTTTCAACGCTATCGAGGATCATGGCTAGCAGTTCTGATGTTTTTGATAAGCGCTGCTGCCCACGCTCAACAGGATTCAGGAGGAATCGCGGTCACCGTAACCGATCCGACATCCGCGGTCTTATCCGGCGCTACAGTCGCCGTGACAAATAACGGAACCAGCGCCAAGTTTACAGTAACAACCAATACTCTTGGTTCGGTAATTGTGACCCCGCTTGCGGTTGGCGACTATCAAGTCTCTGTCGAGAAGCAGGGTTTCGGTCGGAAGATCATCTCGCATGTTTCAGTTCAGCTTCAACAGAACACGCGCGTGCCTGTGGTGCTCGCGGTCGGCACTGTTGAGGTACAGACGGTGGTGACAACTCAGCTGCCTACTTTGCAGACGGAGGATACCTCTATCGGCCAGACGATCGACGGTGTTCTGAAAGACGACCTTCCGGTCATTGATCGCAGCTTCAACCACCTCGCTCCTCTTACCATCGGCGTCAATATGACGACTCCTTCCGGCCCTCGCGATAGTGGACAGGGCTTCGCCGCCAATGGCGTCAGCCAGTACCAGAACAACTACATCCTCGACGGAACAGACAATAACAGCTACGACCAGAACGTAAACGAGGGCAGGACCTATGCCATCGAACCGTCCCTCGATGCTATCGCTGAATTTCGAGTACAGACCAACTCCTACTCTGCCGAGTTTGGCAGAGACGGCGGAGCGGTCATTAATGTCATCACGAAAGCCGGTACGAACCATTTTCACGGATCCGCATACGAATACGTTCAAAACAGTTCTCTTAATACCAATGACTTCTTCAACAACGCACTGAATATCGCAAAACCGGACTACAAGAAGAACATCTTTGGAGCGTCGCTGGGAGGGCCTGTCTGGATTCCGAAACTCTACAACGGCCACGACAAGACATTCTTCTTCGCGGACTTTGAGATGCAGCCATACCGCTCTCCCGGAGCGGTGAACAAAGGTTTGATCCCCACGGCCGCAGAGGCGTCCGGCGATTTCAGTGCCGATGCGACCATCTACGATCCGGCCACAGGGAAGCCTTTTCCCGGTAACAAGATTCCAACCGACCGTATCAGCCCTATTGCCGCCAAGATTGCGGCTGCCATCCCGGCTCCAAATCTGTCAGGGTCGGACAACTTTCTTCACAATGGCGCTCAGAATACAGACGACAACCGCGTCGCGGTGCGCATCGACCATCAACTCACTACGAAGGACAGCGTTTTCGGACGCTACCAGTACCAGCACCAGAACCAACCCCAGGTGGGACTCTTCGCAGGAACGATCCTCACCGGTGACGACAATAACTCCGCAGACGCTCAGGGAGTGGTCGGAAACTGGATCCATACGTTCAACACGAATTTAATCAACGATGCACGCTTTGGCTGGACACGACTCAACTGGCTGAACGAACCAGCCAATTCTGCAAACGTGAACGAGCAGGTAGGCATCGGCGGTGTACCGGTTCAGCAGGGTCTTGCGGGCGGCCTGGCTTCTATCACCTTTACCAATGGACTGAGCAGCTTCGGTGGATCCTACTCTGAGCAGGATCTCAATGGCACCTACCAGGCTTCCGATACGGTGACCTGGATCAAAGGACGACACGCACTCAAGTTGGGCGGAACGTTCCGACGCATCCGATTCCTGAGTGCCGCCAGCTCGTTCGCTCCGAATGGAGAGTTCGATTTTGACGGTCATTACACGGCTGGCGGAGCGGCCCTCGGCAATGCCTTTGCAGATTTCCTTCTCGATCTGCCGAACCAGTCACAGCTTTCCGCCATTCATACAGATGACTACCGTCGGCAAGCCTACTCTTTGTTCGTACAGGACACGTACAAAGCTTCGGCCAAGCTGACTATCAATCTGGGGATTCGCTGGGACTATGTTACGCCGGTCTCAGAGGCGCAGAATCACGGTGCAATCCTCAACCCTTATACCAAGACCCTTAACCTGGATCACTACACGGGCGCTTTCCCCGACTCAATCCAGCGTCAGATCAACGCAGGAATCTTCACGCTCAATAACAATGCCAATCAATATTTTGGAGTGCAGCCGGATCATCATGACTTCGCACCACGGATAGGACTCAGCTATCTCGCGACCCCGACAACGGTACTCAGCGCTGGGTATGCACTTTTCTATGGCCCTGAACAGCTTGGACCATTTGGCGAGCCCAGCCCGGGATTTTCGGCTCCTTTTCTGGATCAGGATACCTATGCTCCAGCTAACAGCTCACCAGGCACGAGCAACCCGGTGACGATGGATACTGGCTTTCCACCGACGGCACTGACAGATCCTACCGGCACGACTCTCTTTGCGGCTCAACTCAATTTACGAACGCCCTATTTCGGTCAATGGAATGTAACGGTTCAACAGCAGCTCACGCCGAATACTTCTTTGGATGTCTCCTATATCGGGTCAAAGACGACCGCAATGTATACCACGATGGACTGGAACATTCCTTCCATCGCTCTCAACAACTCTGTCCCCTATGCGCAGCGGCAACCTTTTCCGGATGTCGATGCGAGCGGCAATCTTCAGCCTGGAGCGGCGATCCAAGGACCGTCGAACGACGGCATGGGCACCTACAACGCATTAGGCGTGAAGTTCCAAAGCCACATCCGGAATGGCTTATCGATGATCAGCTCATACACCTGGGCCCACGATATCGACAACATCACCAATTCCGGACTCAGTGTCGGCAACAACGGACGCGGCAACTATCCCTGGAATCAAAACGCGCAGAGAGGGAACTCGGACTGGGATATCACGAATCGATGGACCACGGGCTTCCATTATGACTTGCCATACGGACGCGGAAAGACCTTCGGCAGCAGCATCAGCCGAACGACGGATGCGCTCCTCGGAGGGTGGCAGTTGGGTGGCATTTTAACTGTTGAAAGTGGCCCCTGGTATACGGTCAACCAGAACTTCGATAGCGCCAACAATGGGCTCGAAAGCTTCTGCGGGACCTGCAGGCAGAGGCCGGACGTGGTTCCTGGGCAGGACGCAAACAAAGGACCGCGCAAGGTCGATCCAACGAATACCGCGGTGCATTGGTTTGACGTCAATGCCTTTCAGTTCGCGGCGAATGGAACAGTAGGCAATGTTCGCCGGAACTCCGTCCTTGGGCCAGCTCATCGTCAGTTCGATGCCTCTCTTGCCAAAGAGGTGCCGTTCACTGAATCTGCGAGACTGCAACTCCGGTTGGAGGCCTTCAACGCAACCAACACCACGAACTTCCTTGTGGACAGCGGCTCAACGAGCCCCACTGGTTTCACGCTTGGAAATCCTAACTTCGGAATTCTCAATGCGGACCGTGGTGGTCGCGTCGCCCAGGTCGTAGCTCGTTTCGTTTTCTAACAATTAACCCGCTGGTGGAGGCAATTTGTATATGAATCGACGTCAATTCAGTTCGCTGGGCGCTGGAGCTCTGGGCGCTGCTCTAACCCAACAGCTTTGGGCTCGCGAGACACAGGTTGTCTCCGCCGGACGGTACTTTTACTTCGCAGTTGTTGCAGACACACACATTATCGACCCGTTCTATAAAGGGCCTGAAAACAGTCCCGAGGACACGGAGAGCGTCTTCCTCACTTCGAAGAGACTGACGTCAGCGCGCGAGCTGATCAACAGCCTTCAGCCGAAGATCGAGAAGGTCTTTCTGGTGGGCGACTACTTTCATGATTATCCATCGAAAGATTACGACTTCTACTTCCAGAACAAGACGAGGCTAGACTACGCGAAAGAGCTGACGGACGGTTTCACCATGCCAGTACACGTCGGCTTTGGCAATCATGATTATTCGGTTCCGGATGTGTCGCGCGAGATGAGCCATAGGTTGTTCGCGGCAAAATTTCAGCTTAAGCCTTACTATGCAATCGATCACAAAGGTTGGAAGTTTATTCATCTGAACAATGCCCTGGGAAGCTCCTGGACACCCACGTCCAATGACTACAACCTCGATGTGGGCTCGTATGGAGAAGAGCAACTTAACTGGTTTGAAAGCCAACTGCGAGAGCATAAGCCAACCTTTGTCTTTACTCATTTCCCACTGTGGCAATGCACTCCGACAGAGGTAAAGGACTATGGCCTGCATCCGCTTCTCCGTCAGTATCAAGAGACGATTCAACTCGTTGTAACTGGACACTGGCACAAGTGGATCGATTTTGCCCATACCTTTGGACCGCAGCACTATGTCATGGCTGCGACGCGATATGACGAGAACGCCTACATGCTCATGGAGGTTGATACACAAAAGCAGACATGGCGATTCGTCAATGCCGGCCTGGTAGAGTGGTCCACGCACTACAGCAGACCATATCGCTTGAACCTTCGTTCCTGAGCTAATTCAGGCCGCACTTCGGCTAATGTTCTGTAACTATATTTACGAAGAGCTGAGACCTTACTTCAAGGCGCGAATCATTGTTGAAATCCGTTTGTAGATTGACCTTTGTTTGTTTCCGACTGATTGTCTGTCTTTGCCTGCTATGCCTGACCGCAACCACGGTGCGGGGGCAAAGCAGCGATGCGCTCCGAGTCCGTAATGTGCGGAATGCGATGGATCGCCTGCTTCCGGGTGTTTCATCGCAGATCGGATTGGGCATGATCACGCCGAAGGATGGGCGTGATCGGTTTCGCATCTCTAATGTCCGTGGCGGAATTATGGTCCAAGGCAGCTCTGAAAGCGCAATGCTGTTCGGGGTCAATTGGTACCTGAAATATGTTGCGCATCTGCAGATCTCAACGAACGGTAATCAACTAAAGCTGCGAGAGAGACTTCCAGTACCCGTGGAGACGATCGAACTCGATACGGCGTGTGCGTATCGCTATGCGCTCAACGAAAACACTGACGGGTATTCCAGCCCGTACTGGGATTGGCCTCGTTGGCAACACGAGATCGATGTACTTGCGTTGAGCGGCATCAACGCAACGCTGGTGGAGCGTGGTACAGATACCGTCCTCTATGAAACCTTTCGTGACTTCGGATTTTCCGATCTGGAGATACGAAGGTGGATCACTCAACCCGCTCACCAAAATTGGCAACTCCTGGGCAATATGTGTTGCTTCGACGGTCCAATTTCGAGACCACTCCTTGCGAAGCGGCTTCGATCCGCACAGAAGATCGTTGCACGCCTCAGGTCGCTCGGTATAACACCAGTCTTTCCTGGTTTCTACGGGATGGTTCCTGAGGGTATGGCCACAAAATACCCTCAGGCTCATATCGTTCCCCAGGGAGATTGGAATGGCCTGAAGCGTCCGGCGTGGCTCGACCCAAGAGACCCACTGTTTGCGAAGGTTGCCGCATCTTTCTATCGGCATCAACGCGCCCTCTTTGGTGACAGCTCCATCTATGACATGAATGTCTTTCAGGAAGGTGGTACTGCGGCGGATGTTCCCATCGGCGAAGCTTCACAACGGATCCAAACGGAGCTTCTCAAAGCACACCCTGAAGCGTCATGGATGATGTTGGCATGGCAGAACAATCCGCCTGCAGAGCTGTTGCGTGGCGTCAATCGAGACAAGCTGCTGATCGTCGATATAGAGCAGGGACGTAAGCCCAGAGAAAGCCGCGAGCTAGATTTTATGCACGCGCCTTTTTTGTTTGGAGGACTGTGGGAGTTCGGGGGGCGTTCCACGATGGGAGCGAATCTCTACGACTATGGCGTCCGACTTCCATCCATGAGAGCCAAAGCCACAAATATGTCGGGTATTGCCGTGTTTCCTGAAGGGATGGACAATAATCCATTCGCTTTTGATCTGTTTACCGAGATGGCGTGGCGAGCCCAGCCGGTCAGTCTTCCCCAATGGACCGCAGAGTATGCTGAACGCCGCTACGGTGAGCGCGATCCGCATGCGCTTCGTGCCTGGCAGGTCTTGCTCAACACGGCCTACGGAAGTCGCGCTGATGGAGTGGAGACTCATGGGGAGCGGGACGCGGCGCAGGAGTCTTTGTTCAATGCGCAGCCGGGCTTGTCGGTTGCGAAGGCGTCGACGTGGGCTCCTGATGAAATGCGTTACAAATCGCAGGAGTTCTCTCAAGCACTTGTTGAATTGCTGCAGGCATCGCCTGCTGTTCGAAAGACCGAGACATATCGATACGACATTGTCGATGTAACGCGACAGGTACTGGCTAACCGCAGTCGTGAACTCCTGCCGGAGATTCAAGACGCATACGTGAGCGGTAACGAACCTCTCTTTCACTGCCTGACCAAGGAGTGGTTAGACCTCATGGAGATGCAGGACGAGTTGCTCTCCAGCAATCAGTCGTTTCTTCTCGGGGAGTGGTTGCGCTATGTGTCGGCGTGGGCTTCTTCAGACGCTGAAAGCGCTCGCCTTTTCTATGACGCGCGTTCCATACTCACAACCTGGGGAGACCGAAAAGCCGCAGAAGCTGGATTGCATGACTATGGGAACAAAGACTGGGCGGGACTGACGGGAGACTACTATCTGCGGAGGTGGAAGCTCTATTTCGAGAGCCTGGAAAGAGCACTCCAGATGCATGCCGAGCCGGAACAAATCGACTGGTTTGCCATTGGAGATAAATGGAATCGGGAGCATCAACAATATTCAGCCCAGGCCCAGGGCGATTCTTATGCTATCGCGTTGCGGATTGCAGAGCATCTGGGGTTAACAAAGGCAAGATGAATGGTCATATTGTTCTCTCTGGACGAGCAGAACTTCAAGGCTATCCTCCATTTGCCCGATGCCTGCGGTGAGGTCGATTGTGCTGGGGGCACCATGACTATCGAGGACCACCCTCCGAGAACAACGCGGTCCGTATCAGGGCGGTGGGCTATAATTTTTTCGCATGATAGCGACGCAAGATGATTTCGGAGATGCTCGAAAGTCCCTGGAGACGGATTTCCTCCGTGACGGCGGCGAAATGGGAGAGCGAATCCTACTCCACAATTGGTCCGATACACCACTGGGACCTCTTTCTAATTGGCCGTCGCCGTTGCGGATTGCTGTCGGCTTTTGCGTCAGCTCTCAATTCCCAATCATCATTCATTGGGGATGGCCGAACCCTGTTGTTCTTTACAACGATGCTTTTATTCCTTTAATACGGGAGAAGCATCCCGCGGCGCTGGGCTCGCTGCTGTTTGAATCGTGGCCGGAGCTACGCCTTACCATCGAGCCGACGTTGCAGGGCGTAATGACCACCGGCAAGCCGTCCCTAGTACGAGATCTGCTTCATGTTCATGATCACAGTGGGTTTCTCGAGGAGCGATATTACACTGTATCGTTTAATCCCATCGTTCTAGAGTCAGGACGAATCGGGGGCTGTTTTTGTCTCTCCGATGACACAACAGATCGCGTTATCGGCGAACGACGCCTTCGCATGCTTCGAGATCTTGCGGCACGTTCGATGGAAGCAAAAGAGATCGATGAAGTGTGTAGAATCGCCGCCGAGACGATCGGTGAAAATCCGTACGACTTGCCTTTCGCGTTGTTTTATGTACCGGGTGAAGATCATAAGCGGGCGCGCCTGGTTGCACATGTCGGCTTGAATCCTGGTCAACCATCAAGTCCAATAGAAACCGAGCTGATAGAAACGGATGCGTCTACAGCGTGGCCTATCGCGCGCGCATTCCAAACTAATTCGGTCCAGGAAATAGATGACGTTGAGCAAAAAATCGGACCGTTGCCGGGAGGCTTTTGGGAGGATTCTCCGCACTCCGGTCTGGTGTTGCCGATTTCGTTGGTCGGCGAACAAACCTCAGTGGCACTTGTCGTGGCGGGGATCAATCCACACAAACAGCTGGATGCTGCCTATCGTGAGTTCCTGGATTCGGCCTGCAAACTAATCGCGGCGACGTTCATGCGCGTGCAGGCAGACCAGTCTTTGGCCATTCGCAAAATCGTGGATCTGATACCCGTAATGATCAGCGTCATGAAGCCGGATAGCTCAGTTCTGTGGGCCAATCAAGCTATTTTGGACTACACGGGGTTTTCTATCGAACAAGCGCGCGAGCCGGATATGGCCAAGCGCGGATTTCACCCGGACGATGTCGAGCAACTGCGCGAGGAGCGACGCAGGGGCATGCTCGGCTGCAAATCGTTCTCGGTGGAACAGAGAATTCGACGCAAAGATGGTCAGTATCGATGGATCTTCGCGCAATTTAACCCGCTCATGGATGAGCGAGGACAGGTAATTCGGTGGTATGTGACGGGAATTGACATCGACGATCGCATCCGCTCGGAAGAGAGAACACGGAATGAAAACCTTATCCTCCGAGAACAAATCGAACGTGACTCGATGTATGAGGACATTGTCGGATCTTCTGTTCCCCTTCGTAAGGTATTGTCTCAAATTAGTAAGGTTGCACCTTTGGATTCCACAGTTCTTATCCTCGGCGAAACGGGCACAGGTAAAGAGTTGGTTGCGCGCGCAATCCACAAGCGGTCGAATAGGGCATCACGAGCATTTATTGCCGTGAATTGCGCTGCAATCACTCCATCTTTGATAGGCTCGGAGCTCTTCGGCCATGAGAAGGGCGCCTTTACCGGTGCGACGCAACGGCGACTGGGGCGTTTTGAAGCAGCGAATGGTGGAACGATCTTCCTTGACGAAATAGGCGACGTGCCGCCGGAGATACAAGTGGCGCTTCTCCGGGTATTGCAACAACGTGAAATCGAACGGATAGGGAGTGGTAAGCCAATTCCTATTGATGTGAGGATCGTGGCCGCCACTCATCGGGATTTGGACACTTTAGTGTCTGAAGGTCGGTTTCGTGAAGATCTCCTTTACAGACTTAATGTGGTGCCTATCCTGATACCTTCGCTACGGGATCGTGGCACGGACATCCCCTTGCTCGTCGAATACTTCATCGCTCGATTCGGGAGTAAAGCTGGGAAAAAATTTAGAACGATTGATAAGACGACCTTAAAGCTCCTCCAAACGTACGATTGGCCGGGGAATATCCGCGAATTGCAAAACGTTGTTGAGCGAGCGGTCATCCTCAACGATTCGGATTGTTTTACCGTGGATGAGACCTGGTTCAAGCGAAAGCAACCTCAGGCTTCTTCTCAGACAGCTACCCTGAATGGCGTCCTAGTGAACCAGGAGAAGGAAATGATTGAAGCGGCTCTTGCCGAGAGCCGTGGCCGGGTTTATGGACCGGAAGGAGCAGCCGCGAAGTTAGGTCTTCCGGCACGATCGCTCGATTCAAAGATCGCTCGCCTGGGAATTGACAAATATCGGTTCAAATCGCAGAAATACTGATATTCGAAGGAACCTCGCACCGCGCCTCGCTTCTTCAACTCCGCACAGAAGTCCAGCCTCATCCTGGTGTTTTCATCCTGTCCATTCGGAACTCCCATTGCGCGTAATTCCCTCTGCGATCCGGGAACCCTTAAATTTAAGGGTTTTACCCCAGGCTAAGTTACTAATTATCAACAACTTAAAATGGCCTTTCTTTTGCATATATAGAAGGCAAATTTGGAAACCTTGCATGACGCTGAAAATTCAACGGTTCTTTGGAAAGCACGGGCCCCGAATTCGGCTAAGTGGCGCGCTTCGGTGTTGCCAACTGGTCGCAGTGCTCAGTGAGATCGAACGTGATGGCTGGCAGGTGACTTTGGAATTGGACGAACTGGATCTGGTGGATATTCACGCAGTCCGATTTCTGAATTCCTGTGAGGCTCAAAATATCAGGCTGGTCAACTGCGCACCCTACATTCGGGAATGGATGTTTCAAGAGCGAGCAAGCGAACCCAATTAGGAAGGGGCTTAGCAGACAACACATTTCAGATGGCAAGCAATGTCCCTGTGTAAGAGAAATCATTATGACCCAAACACCAGCGGCATAAGTAGAGGTGCCGATCTATCTCTACCGTCGCTTAACAGTTAAGAGGAGGTTTTTCATGACGACTGCACACAATAGCCTCGAAGCACAGTTTCTGGCGGCTGGGTTCATCATCTTGCTCTGCTCAGGTGGGGAGGATTGGGCGAAGGGACGTTCCTTGAGTTGTAACCGGGACGTTACGAACTTAGCCAGATCCAGGAATGCATTCTCAATAACGACTTATTGGTGAGTCGGCTCCGTGCCAACCATGGGTGAGACGTAAACCTTTTCGCATTGAATGTTCACGGAGAAATGAGTGAGTCAGACCAGATACAGGCCCGAACGAGATGGTTCTCGAAGGGATCAGAGCGACAGAGTGAACGCGCTCATACAAGCAGCGCAGGCAGGCTCAGGTGTTGCATTTGAAGAACTCTATTCGATCTACGCAGGGATCGTGTTTCGGACTGCATATTCCATCGCAAAAAACCAGGCAGACGCGGAAGATGCGATGCAAGATACTTTCTTCCGCGCCTACATGGGTCTCAAAAACTTTCGAAAGGACGCCCAATTTCGTACATGGATTACGCGTATCGCCATCAACTCGTCCCTCATGATTCTTCGAAAGCAGCGACGGAGATGCGAAATTTCGATCGACGGAGCATCGGAGACTGAGAGCAAGCGCCCTGCAACTGAATTCGTTGATGCACGGCCAGGACCGGAAGAATCCTATCGTTACAACCAGAAGCGTGACATTCTCGATCAAGCGATAAAGAAACTTCCCATGGTTCTCCGCTCAGCTCTTGAAGAGAGAGTCATTCGAGAACGTTCGATCGACGATGCTGCACGAGTATTGGGGATTTCTCCCTCAGCCGTGAAATCCCGTCTTTTCCGGGCTCGGAACTACCTTGGCGGAGCCACTAATTCGAGACGCTCCGTGGATATAGAAGCGAATGTGCTGTCGAGGCATGGAGCGGAGAGGAATCTATCGAATCGGCTCACAAGCGAAGGAACAACGGAGGGTCGATGACAAACAAATCGATGGTCTATTTAATTGACAGCGACTCGACGCTTCGTCAGTCGGTTCTGGCTTTTTTATCATCCCATGGATATTGTGTCAGGGCCTTTGAGTGCCTCGATACGTTTTTCTTATCGCCGAAACCGAACCTGCCCGCATGTGTGATTCTCGATCTCACTCCGGGAACTATGGATGGACTCACCGTACTGCAAAAACTAATCTGTGACGCTGCCATGCCTTTCATCGTTACGTCAGCGCATTGCGATATTCCAACCATTGTCGGGGCGATAAGGAATGGAGCTACCGAGTTTCTGTTGAAACCGGTGGATGAAGAGCAGCTTCTAACTGCAGTGAGCCTGGCTATCAGGCAGGCGCATGAGCAGTGGGCTGACTTCCAGTTTCTTCGCCGGATTCAAAGCAACTATTCTCACTTGACGCCACGAGAGCGACAGGTTTTGCCGTATGTGGTGAGCGGATATCTCAACAAGCAAACCGCATACGAACTGGGGACGAGCGAAATTACCATTCGAATTCACCGAGGGAAGATCATGAAAAAGATGAAAGCCTCGTCCCTTGCGGAACTTGTATGGCTCGCTGTCCTGGTGGGAGTACCAAGCCGGACGCCAACGCAATGGAGTGCCGGAGCAAGCGATGTGTATTTCACAAATGCTGAGAAACGCGGCTTGGCAATCTCTCAAGCACAATCCTGCTTTTTCGGTAGGCGCTCGACGCAGTCCTCGCGAAAAGAACAATCAGACAAGCTCACTCCGGACCCATTGTGCTTATCTCAGAACTAGTGGTCTCGTAGAACCAATGGGGTCCTGTTGAAGCGGCCGCAGTAGCTTGATCCGGGGTCAGAATCACCCCAGGGCATCCGTCTAAAAGAACGTGGTGTCTTCGGGATGCTGCTTGAGTTTCTGCAGCGCAGCCTGCACGGCGCTCTTTGCGTCGGCCAGTTCAGGCAGAGCGGGGAAATGGCGAGAGTGGCTATTGCCGCGGACAGGTCTCCGGGTCGGTGGAGACCAAATGCAGGGATGCTGACCAACGTCACGTAATTAATGGATGCTGTGTGTGATTTGGATTACAGTTTCTCCATGGCCTTAGATAGCTTGCAAGTACGTCGAGCGCTTGAGAATGAAGAGTTAGAACCATGTTTCCAGCCGTTGGTAGAACTGCGAACTGGCCGACTGGCCGGTTTTGAAGTTTTGGCGCGTTGGCGCCATCCAGAATTTGGCTTAGTGCTACCCGAAAACTTTATCTCACTGGCCGATGAGAACGGCTTGATCGGCGATCTCATGGAACAGATCTTACGGAAAGCATTTTTGTCCGCGTCCTTGTTTCCTGAACCTTTGTCTCTTGCTGTGAATGCATCTCCAACGCAGTTGCGGGATCTGAACCTTCCCCGGCAGATCGAGAATCTAGCCAATCAAGCCCGGTTCTCACTTGAGCGACTGACCATCGAAGTTACCGAAAGCGCACTTCTCGGTAACCTGGACCGAGCGAAGGCTATCGCTGTTCAGTTGAAGGCCATGGGATGCAAACTTGCGCTGGATGACTTTGGGACCGGCTATTCAAGTCTGGGACATTTGCAGGCGCTTCCCTTCGATGAACTGAAGATTGATCGCAGCTTCGTTGCATCAATGACCAAGACCAGGGAAAGCCGCAAGATCGTCGCCGCTACCGTAGGTCTGGGACATAGCCTAGGTCTCACAACCGTGGCGGAAGGGATTGAGACCGAGCAGCAGGCAGACATGCTGCTTTGGCTTGGCTGCGAGATTGGCCAGGGTTGGCTTTATGGAAAGGGGGTTCCCATCGGTGAGGTATCCGCAATTGTCGAAGCTCCTCCCCGAGCCATTTCTGCCGGTCTATCCACGCCGGGTGACGGGTGGGCGGTTTCGAGTCTGGAAGCACTGCCAGCCCAGCATCTTGCCCAACTACAGGCCATCTACGACGGCGCGCCCGTAGGTTTATGTTTTCTTGATCGCGATCTGCGCTACGTGAGTCTCAATCAACGGCTTGCCGACATGAATGGAGCGTCTATAGCTGCGCACATGGGCAGGACGGTACAGGAGATGATTCCCGAATCGTTTCCGGCGCTGGAGCCCTATTTACTCCGCGCTCTGAAAGGCGAAGCTGTCTCTGAGGTTGAGGTCACCCGGTCGCCGAATGTCCCCGGAGAAGAAAATTGGGCGGCGTTGCTGTCCTATCAGCCGGCGTTGGATGAAGCCGATGAAGTCATTGGAATCTCGGTTGCCGTCTCCGACATTACTGAGCACAAACGAACGCAGGAGGCCCTTCGCGCCCGCGACGAACGGGATCAGGCTGCAACCGAACCCACCGATCCTAAATCCTGGATCATGGACTCCGAAGGCAACAATCTGCATATGAGTTCCCGATGGGTGCAGACCACGGAGTTGAGCAGGAAGAAGATGCGCAACCTCGGATGGCTGGAAGCCTTACATCCGGATGATTTGGAATCCACGATGAAGATCATGAAGGAAGCGCTACGATCCGGTAACCCAATCGATATTGAATATCGGGTGCGAAACCTCGATGGGGACTGGAAATGGATGCGATCCCGAGGCTCCGCACGATTGAGTCCAACGGCAGAAATCATTCGTTGGTACGGTGCCGTGGAGGAAATCGACGAGAGCAGGCGGACGATCGTTGCGGTTGACTGAATTCCAAGGGATTTGAATCAGGGAAAAGGATGGTTGCTACGGATTTCGTTTTCGCCCGTCGAGAAATGTTGCTGCGATTATCTGCCTTAACGGTGTCGTCCCCGATGCTGTGAGGCTGGGTCAGGCTTAGAACCAAACCCAGCCCTCTCATGCGCGAAGAAGAGCGATATTTCGGGATCTATCCGCTATCTGTATCTCTCCAGGCTATATGCATGCTTTGCATATCTGTGGCCCCGAGACAATGTCGAGTCTGCTCTTCCGGAGAATGTTATTTCTCACTCAGGTAAACTACCTGAGCTCCTTCTCGGTCGAAGTTATCGAGCCACACTGAAATGCGAACATTTGTCTTCTTCTTATCGATGCGAGCCAAGGTTAAACGTAACCTGACCATAGACCGCAGCAGAATTGCCCACATATGCTCCCGCCGCATTCGCAGCGAGGAAATATCGCCGGTTGGTGAAGTTATCTACGTTCAAGTGAAAGCCCCACATGGATTTGTCATAACTGAATGTGGCATTGCCGATCACGTATGACGGGGCGGAATTCACATCCGTAATGTCACTGAATGTTTTGCCCAGATAGTTCAAACCGGCACCAACCTTGAATCCCTGCATGCCAGCCTTTGCAAAGTCATACGTCGACCAAAGATTGGCTATATGAGCCGGAGCACCCTGCGGATGGTTGTCCTGCGATGCGTCGCCGCTCTTCACCGCGACGACGAAAGCGCAGCGGCGTACAACAAGCTCTCTCGATTGCGCAGCGTATGGAACCGAGCGCTGAAGCTGACTGGACTGCTACGCTGAACACGAAGCTGGCCAAGCTGCACCACTGATCTTCATCTAGTCCCAGCTCTATCGACGCTCACGCTTCAGGCTTTGCCGTTGCCGCTTGAACGGCAAAGTTCTTTTCAGGCAGGCGACTGTTATCCCTCAACGTCGGCCGGTCTACAGAATCACAGGTAGCACATCACTCCCGATAAGTCAGCTTATCGTCACTGATCTCTTGCTGACGATAAACGCGTTTCCCGATATTAGAGCAGCTTCGCCAATTATGTGAACTTTTCATAGATTGCGATGCTGGCTTTTTCCTAGAGGGAAAGGTCAGTCGAAAGTTCCCTTTCGGTCTATATTTCTAGCGTATAGAGCAACTGCTCTCGTCTTCCACAGCTGATGCTGACGATTTTCTTCTGCGGATTAAGGGCGGAAGGATTCCTATTGTATTCCAAAAGGAAAGTGTGTAAAACTTCTGTTGGTTACCAAAAGGTTGAAGCTTATGAGTCAGAAGACGGATGTAAAACAGGGCACTTTAGCTCTTATGGTTTTGAAGACGTTGGAAGTCCTTGGCTCTTTACATGGATACGGCATTGCGCGAAGGATTGAACAGATCAGCGGCGATCTGCTTTCGGTAAATCAAGGCACGCTGTATCCATTGCTCCTGAAACTGGAGCAGGAGGGTTCGATCGACTCAGACTGGGGAGCTTCTGAAAACAATCGCCGAGCCCGTTACTACCGTCTGACCAAGGCCGGGAGACGACATTTGCAAAGCGAACTCCGGGATTGGCAGCAGACGACTGAAATCATGGCCAGGTTTCTCTCGGCGAGGTCGGAGGAGTTGTCATGAGAGCGCTTAGACGAGCGTGGCTGCGCGGGTGGACTTTTATCACTCGGCGCAGTGGCGACCAGCGTCTACGCGAGGAAGTTGAGCAGCACCTTGCCCTCGAAACGGAAGCAAATATCCGGGCGGGAATGACACCTGCACAGGCCCTCCGAACCGCACGGATGAAATTTGGTCCGGTCGAAGCGATCCGCGAGAGCTATCACTCAGAGGAGGGACTACCAGCTATGGAAACGATTCTGCAGAACTGCATCTTCGCGATGCGCATGATGAGGAAGTCGCCGGCTTTCACAGCGGTAGCAGCACTGACGCTGGCGCTGGGAATTGGGGCAACTTCCGCAGTGTTCAGCCTGATCCAGGGCGTGCTGCTGACACCGCCGCCCTACGATAAGCCGGATCAGCTCGTGCTGGTTTCGGCCGTGCGCACGGATAAACAGAAGATGGACAGCGCAAGGGGCTGGGCGGCTCAGCAGTGGATGGACTGGGGCAAAGATGCGACTTCATTGCAGGGCGTCGCGGGGTATGGCTGGACCTTCAATTTTCTGGTTCGCAACGACGGCAGCCAGTCGATGCAGGGAATGGAAGTAAGCAAAGATTATTCTCGGCTCATGGGCCTGAAGACCGCGGCAGGCCGGGGTTTTGAGGATTCCGATTTTGCGCCAGGTCCGGTGAAAGCGATTGTGCTAGGGTATGAGTTTTGGCAACGGGCCTTTGCTGGCGATCCCCAGATTATCGGCAAGACGATACGCATCAGCCGCTGGGATACGCCGCCGACGGTAATCGGAATCATGGAGCCGGGTGTACGCTTTCTTCCCTCGCCAGGGGCGGCGAAGGAGCCGAATTACGACGTCAATGCGCCGGTGGACCTGTGGGTGCCGATATATCCCGATCCCAAGAATCTAAAGGATCCCGGTTGGAACGTCGTCGCGAGGCTACGCGATGGTGTCTCACTGCAGAAAGGACAGCAGGAACTTGCTGTGCTTACAGCGCGGGGAGCACTATCGGAAAAGACATTTGAAGGGTTCCAGCCGCAACTGCAAACCGTGAAGGATGAAATGAATCAGGATGGGCAGCGGATTCTTCTACCTCTGCTCGGTGCCGCAGCGCTCGTGCTATTGATCGCGTGTGGAAACGTCGCAGCGCTGCTGCTGGTGCGAGGGCTGCAACGGCAACAGGAATATGCAATCCGAATTGCGATGGGGATGGGACGACTAGCCCTAGTGCGGCTCATCCTGACGGAGAGTTTGCTGTTGGCGATCCTCGGTGGCGCACTTGGCATCGGGCTTGCATTCGGCGCAGTCACCTTATTCAAGATGATCGCGATCCACGCCGTTCCGCGGCTCGATTCGGTACACGCAGGTTCAGCAGTTTTAGTGTGGGGACTTGTGGCTGCGGTACTCGCAGCATTCTTCGCAGGAATATTTCCTGCACTTCGGGTGCTTCGGCTGGATCCGATGGAGGTACTCAAAAGCGCTGGACCGAAAGGCACAGCAGGGGTCGGCGAGCGGCGTTTGCTGCGAGCTGTTGCCATGCTGCAGACATCACTGACCCTGGCGCTGCTGGTAGGCGCTGGACTGCTGATCCGCACGATGGCCAAAATCGCAGTAGTACCGTCCGGATACAGCACAGGCCAAATCCTGACGATGAGCGTAACCGATGTGCAGAACGGATCGACCTGGTCCAGCTTTCACCACCATGCGCTGGAGCGCGTTGCAGCCATTCCAGGTGTGCAGTACGCGGCGTTTGCCTGGGGCGTGCCATTAACAGGAAACAATTGGCCGGCAACGATAGAAATCGAGGGCCAGCCTCCAGCGGTCAAGGAGAGCGATAAAACGGCATTGCCGATGCGTGCGGTGACGCCGGACTATTTCAAGCTGATGGGAATGGCGCAGATGAACGGGCGCGAATTTCGTTCGACGGACGACGATAAGGCGCCAAAGGTGGCGATCGTAAACCACGCGTTCGCGGACCGCTTTTTTCCTCATGACAGCGCGATCGGAAGAAAGCTCTGGTTTGACGGACGAGACAAACTAGGCATCACAATCGTTGGAGAAATCTCCGATGGACGAACAGACGATTTGACGCAGAAAGCCTCGTCGGAGGTCTATCTTCCGCTCTGGCAGGCCAATGCATTCTCAAAGCATCTGGTTATACGAACCACGGCCGATCCACGTGCGATAGTAGTTGCAGTAGAGCGCGAACTGCGTGCAGTGGATCCGACTGCGGCGATCGAAAACGTGAGGACGCTGGAGCAGATTCGCGATGATTCGCTTGCATCACGTACCTTCGCTATGCGCTTGCTGGTAGGCTTTGCAGCAGTTGGAAGCTTGTTGACCCTGGTAGGAATTTACGGCGTGCTTTCCTTGTCTGTGGTTTCGCGCCGCAAAGAGTTGGCGATTCGCTGCGCAGTAGGAGCGCAACATAGCGACCTTCGCAAGTTGATCCTGGGAGAAGGATTTCGAGTGATTGCAGGCGGTGTGTTGCTCGGTGCAGCGCTGGCTGTCGCTTTATCGCAAGTGCTGAAATCTTTTCTCTACGAAGTGCAGCCCAGCGATCCTGCAACGTTGATTGCTGTGGGACTGCTGTTCCTGGCCGTGGGCCTGCTGGCGTGTTGGGTGCCTGCATGGCGTGCGGAAAAGGTTGACCCGCTCGAAGCACTGCGATGCGATTGATTTTAAGAAGCAGCTCAACTTGCATTTTGCAGAATGCAGGTTGAGCTGCATTTCAATCGTGTCGCAGGGCGCGGATTGGATCAATCCGAGATGCTCGACGGGCAGGCACGAAGGCTGCCATAAGCGACACTGATACCAGAATCACTGCGGTGCCGACGACCGTGAGTGGGTCCGCATTTCCAATTCCGTACAGCATCACTTTAGTTAATCGTGTGAGCCCAAGGGCCGCAATCAATCCAAGGACGGTTCCTGCACTCGTCAACCAAAACGCCTCGCGCAATACGCGAGAAAAGACCTGGTTGGTCCGTGCTCCAAGAGCCATACGCAAGCCGATCTCGCTGGTCCGCGTATTCACCGCATACGCCATCATGCCGTAAATACCGATGCTCGCAAGCACCAGGGCGAGCACGCTGAACCCACCTGTAAGCTTCGCAAGAGTCCGCTCGTCAGCCAGAGTTGACCTGACCTGATCCTTCATCGTGCTCACATCCGCCATTGACAGATCTCGATCGAGGGATTCGATAGCTGGCCGGACTTCTGCCAGAACGCTTGTCGGGTCGGCGACGGTGCGGACTTCGACCATCATACGACCCGGTCCTTTCACTTCTTGCATGTACGGAATATAGAAGATAGGAGGAGTATCGCTGCGCAGATCCGCGTAGCGCGTATCGGCAGCGATACCCACAATCTGAATCGAGCCATCGACGTCTTCGATATCTGTTTCAAATGTCTTGCCTATAGGACTCTCGCCAGGAAAGAACTTCTGTGCGAGTGCGCGATTCACAATTGCGACCTTAGGGGAGGTCGCGGTGTCACGGCGATTGAATAGGCGTCCTTGCAGAATAGGAATGCCAAGCGTCTGGAAGAAATCGACACCGACGCTGTTGGTCTGAACGCGAGAAGGGTCCTTCTCTCGCGCGCGACCGAGGACGTGAAAAGTTGCGCCCGAATGTCCATCGCCAATGATCCCTATATTGCTGACGGTTACCGAACGCACTCCGGGTAGAGAGGCAAGCTTTTCCTCCATTTGTCCAAAGAAAGTCATCGTTCGTTCATCGCTGTAGCGGGCACGCGGAAGACTAATGCGGAAAAGCAGAATGTGATTTGATTCAAAGCCCAATGGAATGCGATTGAGATTGAGTAGTGTGTGCACGAAAAGCCCTGCGCCTGTCAGCAATATTGCCGACAGCGCAATCTGACCGATTACAAGGCCCTGGTCAAACCAGAGTCTGTGCCGACTGGCGGTTGCACCGCCCGAATCGCGGAGTCCTGCGTGCGCAGCAATTCTCGTAGCCTGCCACGCAGGCGCCAGTCCGAAGAGAATGCCGGTTCCCAAAGAGATTCCCAGGGTGAACAGGAGCACGCGCCAGTCGAACTGTACTTGCACCAATTCCGGCCCGGATGAATTCATCAACAGCCTTGGAATAACATTGCGCCCAAGATAGCCGAGCAGTAAACCTGCCGCTCCGCCTAAGCTGGAAAGCAATACGCTCTCGGTTAGTATTTGGCGGACAATGCTTCCGCGACTCGCGCCAAGCGCCAGCCGCGTGCTTAGCTCACGTTGCCTGCTTGCCGAGCGCGCAAGGAGTAGATTGGCCAGATTCAGGCAAGCCAGCAACAGAAGAAACCCGGCCAGCGCAAGCAACACATAGGACGGTCGCTCGTATTTTCCTCGCAAATAATCCAACCCGCGGTCGCCCGGCTCCAACTGGAGGTGAAATCGATCGAGGTCGCCTGTCTGCTTTAGAACCGGCATCGCGCTCTGCCGCAGGCTTGCGTCCAGTTCGCCCTGCGCGCGCTCCTCAGAAACATCCGGCCGCAGACGAACGAGGATTTGCACCCACCACGATTGCGGATTATCGAGGAGAGAGACGCTTCCGTTCTGTGCCCTGGGCAAAACGAGCGGCTGCATCGTGAGCGGAACGAAGACCTGCATGGAGCTTCCCATCTGCAAGCCGCCAAAATGTCCGTCAGTGACACCTACGATCGTAACGGGAAAGCCATTCAATGAAATTGCTTTTCCGAGAACCAGAGGCGAGCGCGCAAATCGCTGCGTCCAATATCCATCGCTGATTACTGCTACAGGGCCACTGCCAGGCCCCTGGTCATCAGATGGGGTTAATGTCCGGCCCAACTCTGCATTTACGCCGAGAGGCTGAAATGCATTGCCGCTGATCAGCTCTCCGTTGATCATCTCCGCATGTCCATCGATGGTTGCGGTTATCGGAATATCTTTGAAGGCAATCAATGCCTGAACAGCATCGGTTCTCTTACGCATTTCTTCGAGCACGGGATAAGAGAATCCGTTACTTGTAAGGCCACCGGTTTCGTTCGGTCCGACATCTCCCCACACAGGAGGAACAGGCAGTTCATGACCGCTAACCCAGGTCAGCATTCTTAATTGCTGAGGATTCGCCACTGGCAGCGTGTCGAACAATACGCGCTTAGCCGCAGTAAAAATCGCTGTGTTTGCACCGATACCAAGGGCCAGCGAAGTAATGGCCACAAATGTGAGTGTCCGATTTCTCTGCAATTGGCGCAGGCCAAACTTCAGATCCCGCAATAATGTTGCGAACATCGAGAAGCTGCGTTGCTCATGATGGCGCTCCCTGAGAAGCGTTGTATTCCCAAACTGCCGCCGCGCCGCTGCTCCAGCCTCGGCAGGCTCCATTCCCTGGAGAATGTAGCGATCAGTCAACATCTGGATGTGCAGTTGGATCTCATTATCGAGTTCGAGACCGGTCCGTCGCTGACCCAAAAGACCCAGAAGCCTTGCCGTGAATACGCTAATCCAGACCTTCATCGTTGTTGCTCCTGAAGGCTAAGTACACGAGCGATGACGCCGGAGATCCGCTCCCAGTTCTCCGTCTCGATTGTGAGCTGCTTGAGGCCGGTCTTGGTTATCGAGTAATACCTTGCCTTGCGGTTGTTCTCCGAGACGCCCCATTTCGCCGCGATCCAACGTTGCTGCTGTAATCGCAACAGCGATGTATACACGGTGCCCTCGTTAAGCGTCAGCACATCCTCGCTCACCTGCTCTATGCGTCTGGCGATTCCAAACCCATGTTGTGGCCCCAGAGCGTGAAGCGTCTTGAGAATCATCAAATCAAGAGTGCCTTGCAGGACTTCCGACTTTTCAGCGGCCATAGTTTCTTCCTTTGCACATCGCAAAGGTACCACCTGTCCTTTGCGATGTCCATAGGAGATTTTTGACGATCTTTCGGAGGCCCGATCTGGGTTGGCAAGAACAGGCCGACGCACCCATCGACTCAATAAGGCAGCTTTTGCGCCACTCACGATAAGTCCGTTTATCAGGCTCATCCAGTCGCCGATGCAGCGCGCTTCTGATACTGATTCCCTTTGGCATTCATACCAAGTTATTAAGACCAGGCTATCGACTATCCCTCGGTCTTATAAAATCCGATCCACGTTTTCCGATGTTATCGCTGTGCGGGTAATTACAAGAACGGAGTAACATCGTCGGCGTTGCCGTAGCGCTACATAGTGAGATGCTCACTGTTCCAGCAGACCTGGAACAAACTTGTAGATCGCGTGGATCGATATCATTGCCCAATTGTTTTATTACTCGACCTCGCATAATTCTACTATTCTTGGCGTACGTCAAGTCGAGCAGAGAAGACTTTCTTGTCAAGGAGAACAAACGATGCCTGAGTGTATGACGAAATCTATTGCTACGGAGTGGACTGGCAGATGGGGTAGAAACAGTCGTGGCGTATCGCCGAAACACAAACTAATACTCAGTGTGACCGGTGCAATTCTAGGAGTTTTGCTCCAGGGTTGCACAGCGGACAAACATCCCTCACAGGGAGAATCCAGCCTGGCGAACGCGGCTAAAGACGTTGCGATTCCGCTGGAAGCAGGCAAGATGAAGAACCCGCTGCCTGACACGAGTGAGGTCGTGAGCCAGGGCCAGGAAGTATTTCTGGGGTCTTGCGCTCAATGCCACGGTGCGGATGCGCGCGGAGACTCTGACCTTGGCCGCAGTATGGCCCCGCCAGCCATGGACCTGAGCTCATCCCACGTGCAGCACTGGAGCGACGCGGAACTATTTTGGATCATACAGAACGGAGTTCGCCTTACAGGCATGCCTTCCTGGAAGTCGAGCATCTCCGATAACGACACGTGGAAGCTTGCACATTTCATCCACAGCCTACCCAGTGCTGCGTCCGTTCCCACGGCAGCTCCATCCAAGACACAGACCTCTGCCTCAATGCAGGATAAGTACACAATCAAAGTACCCAACGGCATCGCGTTCGCTGAGTTCAGAGGATACGAAGGCTGGCCTGTAATTGCCATTAGTCACAACGGAGGCGCACTCGCTGCAATCCTCGGCAACCCCCGTGATGATCAAAGCCTACAAGGCCGGCTACCCCGCTAACGGCAAGCCCTTTCCCGATGGCGCCATGATGGCAAAGGTGCATTGGAACGCAAAAGTAAATCCCGGTGAACCCGGTGCGCCGACGATACCAGGACCCCAGCACGACGTCGATCTCATGGTGAAGGACAGCAAGAGGTTTGCCGACAGCGGCGGATGGGGTTACGGCGCGTTCGAGTATAACGCAGCGTCTGATACGTTCACGCCCGCCACCTTCAAGGACAAACCGCCACAAGGGAACGATGCGAAGTGCGGATTCGCTTGCCATACAGCAGTGAAGACAAAAGATTACGTCTTCACGGACTACGCACATAGGTGACGCGATGTGAGTACGCTTTTCCTGGGTAGGAATGGCAGTGTCTATGCTTCCAAGTCACTAACTTCCAAGTTACTCGCGCTCTTGTCGATCGCTTCTTCGTCAGGATTAGTACTGACGAAGAAGCGATCGAGTTAGATATCAGAATATCCGACTCATCCTTTTAACGACGGCACCCTAGATATCCAAGAAAGCTCTTTGCGGCTTCCGTTGTAAATTCTTTGTCCGTCATGCGGGTTAGCTCCTGCCACATAGACACCTGCTCCAGAACACGCGCCTCAGCAACGGTGGCTGTTGTAAGAAGCGCAAACATGATTGCTTTACGCGGGTTAGGGTGCTGGATTTGATCGCGATAGACAATCAGTTTTTCCGCGAGACTGTTGAAGTTGCTCGCAACACAATGTAGAGCCTGCGTCCGAAACTCCTCATCCGAGTCGGATTCCACAAACCTCGTCAGTGCTCGCATCAGTCCAGGTCGCGACCGATACTGCTGCAATGTAACCTGCACGATCTGATGGACGAGGCCCTTAAGAGTCTTCTGTCGGAACTTTTCGTTGAGCTCATTCTGGTCAGTGGACCTCTCCAGTGCATCGAGAAGTGCGACGCGATATAGAGCATTTCGGTCGCGAAACCTCCGATAGACACTCGCCGGAGCGACACCCGCAGCACTGGCGATGCGTGGAATGGTCGCTCCATCGAGGCCGTGCTTCTCCAGCGTTGTGAGTGTCGCTGCGATTAGCAGGGCCGATGTCTCGCGACTCCTTTGCTGCTGAGGTGGCAGGAAACCTTTCGTCATTCGGTAAGAATAGAGGATAGTTGATCAATAAGCGAATGCGATGATACATTCGCATTTATGAAACCCAACGATGGCGCTATACCGTTGATCCCTAGGAGCATCCTCTTTGGGAATCCTGAGATTGACAGCGTACGTCTGTCTCCAGACGGCAAAATGCTCGTCTATCTTGCCCCGGTTGAAGGAAAGCTGGGCGTTTGGGTTCGAGCCATCGAAGAGCCAGATGGCCGTATCGTCGTTCACGATGCAAGTCGGCCCATCGCCTGGGCTCGTTGGCAGGGGGATGGAATCCACATCCTCTACCTGCAAGACCGTGGCGGAGACGAAAACTATCACCTGCTGCGTGTCGATTTGCTCGGAGGCGAACCCGAAGATCTGACCCCTGGCTACGCAATCCGCGCACAGCCTTTGGCTATCGATTTTCGTTTCCCGTACGAGTGCCTGGTAGCGATGAACGCACGCACACCAAGCCTCATGGACGTGCACCGGATCCATTTCTCGACAGGCACCCATGTGTTGGACACAGAAAATTCGGGCGATGTGCTCACCTGGCTCGCAGACAATCAGCACATCGTACGCGCAGCTGTCGCACAAAGGCCGGATGGAGGTCACGCCATCCGCGTGCGCGACACGACGGACGCCCCCTGGAGAACTCTGGACGAGCTTCCGTTTGCAGACGGCCTGCCTTGCCTCATTGGATTCTCGCCCGGCAATGACGCTCTTTACGCCATTACTGCGAAGTCGGCTAACACCAACCGTCTCGTGCAGTATGAACTCGCCAGTGGCTCCTGCACGACGCTCTTCGAGCACGCGGAGTTCGATGTCGAAAAAGTGTACATTGACCCGAGCTCACGGGAGGTCGGAGCTGTCGCAACCCTACAGAACAAACTCGTCTGGACGGCTCTTTCTCCCTCGTCGAAACGTGCGCTGAAGAGCTTCGAGAAGCTTGATGCAGGCGAGCTGTCTCTTATCACCGGCGCAGCAAACGGAGATGCCCTGCTATTCCAATGCCAGAGCGACATACAGCCGGATCAGTTCTACCTCTACGAGCCGGCAAAAGTGCGTGAGTCTTTGCTCTTCCAGAGTCGGCCAGCGCTGCGCTGCTACACCTTTGCACCGATGAAGCCCATCAACTTCTTCGCAAGGGATGCATTGGCGATCAATGGATACCTGACGCTGCCACCTGGGCCGGAGCAAACGATGCTCCCAACCGTGCTCTATGTGCACGGCGGGCCCTGGCATCGTGATCGCTGGGGCTTCGATCCAGTGGTTCAATGGCTTGCCAACAGGGGCTACGCCGTTCTGCAGGTGAACTTCCGCGGTTCGACCGGTTACGGAAAAGCCTTTCTGAACGCGGGTAATCGCGAGTGGGCCGGAGCAATGCGCACCGACTTGTTAGATGCTCGCGACTGGGCTATCACAGAGGGATTCTCCGACCCCGAACGTTTTGCCATCTTCGGCGCAAGCTATGGCGGCTATGCCGTCCTCACGGGGCTGGCCTGGGCGCCGGACGCGTTCCGCTGTGGCATCGACGTCGTTGGGCCATCCGATCTCACCACATTTATGGCGGCGATCCCCGCATACTGGGAGCCCATGCGCAGGATGTTTGAGGAGCGGGTCGGCAGTGGGGATGAGTTTCTCAAAGCGCAGTCGCCACTGTACCGGGCATCTTCCATCCGCGCGCCACTGCTGATCGTTCAAGGAGCAAACGACCCCAGGGTGAACAAGCGTGAAAGCGATCAGATCGTCGCAGCCCTGCGAAAAAACGGCACGGAAATCGAATATCTCGTCTTTGACAATGAAGGACACGGCCTCGCCGACGCAGAGAACCTGCAACACTTCGCCGAGATCGCGGAAGTATTCCTGGCTCGCCATCTTGGCGGCCGAGCCGAACCGATTGGCACCTACAGCTGATTCACAAATGTACGTTGAATACTGCTAAGCAGACTTATCGTCAGTGAACCCAACTGATGAAAAGAGCGTTTATCATTACCGATCTACTATTTCTTCGCCATAGTCAAGGACAGTGACTGGTCGATACGATTACTCGGCCGTCAGCAAGTCAGGCAGGAGCTTCATGGTGCGTTCAAAGGTCGAGTTGTCGCCGAGAACTCGGGCGAGGACCAATGAGCCTTCAATGCGGATGATCGTTTCTTCCGCCCTGGCTTTGGCGGCAGACGGAGAAAATCCACACTCTCGAGCGATGCCAGCGAATGCCTTAATCCAGGCCTGCATTGCGCCCTTGAGTCCGGCCCGGAGGGCATCCGAGCCGCCAGGTAGCGACAGGACATCGGTGACGCAGGACTTTTTTCCGCCCGCGTAGAAGGTTCGCAGATTGTCGGCCACGGCGGCGACCCGCTTCCGCGGCGGTGTGTCGTCGGTAAGTGGGTCGAAGACATTGGCCTGAAACCAGGCGACGACTCCCTGTGCCACGGCGAGAGCGATCTCATCTTTTCCGCCGGGATAGCGATAGTACAGGCTTGCCTTTTCGAGGCCAGTGGCTTCAGCGAGGCGTTGCAGGCTAACGCCGTCAAAGCCATAGGTCCGGAACAGGTCCAAAGCCCTGTTGTAAAAGTCTTCGTTGCTGACGATGCGGTGCGCCATGTGAATGCCCCCCCGAATAGATTCCCGATCGTTCGGTAATGATTCATCCAGATTTTTACAAGATTGTTTTCAGAATCCATGAATAGTTACCGAACGGTCGGTATCAAAAAGCAGTAGCAAACAATTCCGGCCTTCAATGGCCACCCAGGAGAACTACCATGTCGCGTTTCCAGACCTTCAATTCCACCACTGCCACAGGCAAATCCAAAGACCTACTCACTGCCATTCACACCAAGCTCGGACGTGATCTGAGCATGGCCGGTGTTATGGCGAACTCTCCCGTAGTCCTTGAGGGCTATCTGAACTTCAGCGGCGCACTCTCCGGGGGCCAGTTGAGCGCCAAGCTTCGCGAACAGATCGCCCTGGTTACAGCGCAGGAGAACCACTGCAACTACTGCCTCTCGGCGCACTCGGCCATCGGCAAGATGGTTGGCCTGAATCATGAGGAGGTAGTGAATAGCCGCAAGGGCACCGGCGAGACCGACAAGACTACGGCTGCGCTGGCCTTCGCGAAGCGCGTGCTGGATACCAAGGGCCAGGTCACAGAATCCGATCTCGATGCCGTGCGGGCTGCTGGCTTCTCCGATGGTGAGATCGCTGAGATCATTGCGCATGTTGCCCTGAACGTCTTCACCAACTATTTCAACATCGCCACCGATGTCGATATCGACTTCCCGAAGGTCTCGTACTCCGAGATTGGCTAAGCCGACCGAAATGCGACAGCAGAAGTCCGCGGTGGAAGCCGTGGACTTCTGCTGGGCCAGTCGCATGACATTGAACCGACCATCTGGAAGGAACAGCGAATGAGCCAGAAGGAGCAAGGGATGAGCAGGATGCTCACCTGTTAGTGGTTCGAGAATGCGGCGGATGGAGTCGTGCCTGGGCTTGCCTCAGTTTCGTTAACGTCCTTCAGGTCCATACGGTCGATCAGGCCGTTTGAAATAGTGTAAGTGTGCCAGACCTCGCTATCTGAAAGAACATCGCCGTCAAGACTCTTAACGAGTTGATGAACCCTGACATCCGTCTTGCCTTCGCTACGGTCGATTAACTCAATCGGCTCGACATGCGGGTCGAACTGGTGCCACTGGCGGGTCCAATAGGCACGGATCTCGTCCTTTCCCACTACTCGGCGGCCTTCCGAAGCCTTGGGCCAGCTGACATGCTCACTCATCAACGCGAACGCACCGTCGATGTCCCTCTTGTTGAAGGCAGCATAAGCTCTTGTTATCAAAGTCTGAGTGTTCGCCATAGTTCCTCCGTTGTTTTATGTGAGGTTGATGGGTGAGACCCGAATTCGTGCTGTCTCTCTTTTAACTCACGAGCTTCTTTACTACCTACGCAGGCCTGGCCATATGTTTGCTCAGTACATCCACCAAACCTTTGTTAGGAATGCACTGCCTCGCTGAAAAGGACGAGAGGATGTTGTCCAGCTCTGTCTCCGACAACCCTTTGAATAAGCTGGCATACATTGGCTGCATCAGCGTTCCGGCATAGAAGCATAGCAATGTCTGGCTCATACTCTTAGCGTTGAGAAGAGGATTGATATTTGGATCATCTACCACGTGACGAATCTGCTCTGCGAGCTGCGCTGTGGAGTCCTTGATTGGTGTTGCTGGCAGCCATCTCATCCAATCGTCGGTGCCGAGAGCTCTTTTCTTGCGGAGAAGATCTTTGATCCGCTCCATGTAAGGCGATTCAGGATTGAGCGTCAGCATACCCATCACGCCAATGTCCTTGTAGTTCCACGTCGTCCAATGTGCGCCGTTGCGCTCAAAGATGCCCAGTTGATCGTCCAATGCGCGGAGCCTGTCTCCAGCCTCGTCGGCTGGGCCATTGAAGGCCGATCCAAATTCGCCTACCCACAGCGGAACGTTATTCTGCTGTGTGAATTTTGTGCCTTCCGCATTGAGGAAGAGCTGCTCCTGCTTCTGAATATCCCACGGATCAGAGCCGCTACCCAGCGCAGTCCGAGGATGTATCAAGCCCGGGTATTGGCCAGGGCCGAATCCCGGGACGGTGTAATTATGCGAACTGTAGGCGAGATTGTCGTCGAAAGGCTTTTCGAGTCCAGAGAACATCGATGCGTAGCTATCACCTTCCAGGAAGATGATGTGCCTGGAATCTATCCTGCGAATTTCTGTAACCAGGCACCGGTAGAGCGCGTTCATCGCGTTCCAGTTGGGCTTGTAATTGGGAGGCACGTTCCAGGGGTAATCGCCCATTTCGTTGTTTGTGCAAGGTTCGTTCAGCACGTCGTATCCGGCGATCACTGACCTGTTCGCGTAACGCCGGGCGAACTCCTTCCAAAGACCGACGTAGCGATCCTGATAGGACACATCCCTCCAAAGCAGACTGATGCGCGAGGCATTATCGGAGTGCCAGTGAACGTTCTGCCATCCCTGCGCCGAATGAAGATCGAGAATGACATAGAGATCGTGTTTCTCACAGAGGTCTAAAACCTTATCGAGGCGCGTGAACCCTGACTCCTTGTATTTGAAGGGAGCCATGTCATCTTCAAAGTGCCGATAATTCAGCGGAAATCTAACGACGTTTACTCCAGCATTGCGAAGAAAGATCACATCGTCTTCATTGAAGAAATAATCCAGCATTCGATCGAAAAAGAACTGAGCTTTCGACGCGCCGAGCGTCTCTGCCATCTGTGCTCGCAGAGTGTGCTCGGCACCCGGATGACCATTGATAAAGTCCTCCATGTTCATCCAGCCGCCGGGGCACGTTCCCCTGAGCCGAACAGTTTTTCCTTTGCTGTCGACGATGTCACGACCTTTGACGCGAAGGAAATCCATTTTCTGTTCATGGTGATCTATCGCTGACACTGGAGAATCGCCGGGTAAGATTCTTTCAGCGACGGATTCGTTGGGAGTGAACACAGCCACTCCTGTGAAAGCTGCCAGCTTTAGAAACTCACGCCGTGGTTGACTGCCAATCGATTCCTTCGCCATGTACTTTCTCCAATCACGAGATTCTAAATTGTTTGCACTGTCCGTGGCTGGCTTCTGCCCTCGATGTGGGAGCATTCCCAGGCGACATGGATCGTTCCACCAGTCTTTATTGTGAAGTTGCACTACTGTGACGAGTACTGTCTCTCTAAGAGCGTCGAGCAGGGCAATCACTCACTACGGCTTCACAACGACCTCACAACGGCATGGCATCATATATTTCGGTTGCTTCGCTTTCTGCGTAAGACCGTTATACTTCTGTCACTAGGACGTACTCCGACATCTTCAGCAAGAGACAAGTTTGCATTCTTAGATGGGCGGACCGAATGAGCGACTCATCTCAGGTTGCATAAACCAATTAAAAGGATCCCGATCATGTTGAGCAGAGAAGAGCTAACATCGAAAATTCAGGACGCGAAGCTTAGCCGTGGTTTGAGCTGGAAGGACATTGCGAAGGAAATCGGCCCTGGCTCCCCGATTTTCTACACAGCCGCGCTACTTGGACAAATGACATTGACTAAACCCGAAGCCGAAAACGCGGCCAGACTTCTGGGCCTGAGTGAGTTGGAAGCGAGCATCCTAACCCAGCCTCCGAGTCGCGGGTCTCTGACGACGCTGCCACCTACAGATCCTCTCATTTATCGTTTCTACGAACTCATTCAGACCTATGGGACGACGTGGAAGGCGCTTATCGAGGAAGAGTTTGGCGATGGCATCATGAGTGCTATCGACTTCGAAATGCAGATCGAGCGGGAACCAAATCCCAAGGGTGACAGGGTCAAGATAGGCATGTCCGGAAAGTTTCTTTCTTACAAGCGCTACTAGAGTGGTACACAACTCTACATCGCTCAACAGAAGCTAATTCGCTGATACGAATCCGATTTTGATGGGTGCACAGGCGATTATGTGCTTCGTGAGGACGTAAGCGTGGTCTTCGCAATTTGATACAAGAGAGTGCAGTCCTCGGTGAAGGAACGCAGGCAAGTCGTGCGTGATTAGCTTTAAAAGGCAAACCGGACGCCTAACTCTATGCGCCTGGCGGTTTCGGCGGCCAATGATTGGCCGATGGCTGAAGACGAAAGGACTGTGTTCACGGCAGTGATGTTGGTGTGATTCAGAAGGTTTGCACTACGCGCGCTGAAGATAAGGGTGCGAGTTTTGTCCTTGGGGTTGAGTGTGAAGGCACGGCTCAAACTTGCGTCGAGATGCATGACGGTTGGCATGGTTCCCAGATTGCGCGGGACGTTTCCATTGACGGTGTTCGTGGTTAACAGTCCGAAGGGCGTACTGTAAGCACCTGAGCCCGGAGCCGATGCATAGGATGGGCGATCATTGAAATTCCCATCTCCATTTGCATCGGTGCCCGTGGTGATGTTGTAGGGAGTCCCATTTCTCACATCCAATATGGAGGAGAAATCCAGTTTGCGTGGAAGATGAAGGCTGCCGTTCGCGTATACGGCATTGTTGCCTACCCAATTGTCGCGGGAGTTTTCGCCGATGTTGCTGTAGCTTGATTGGGGACCGGAAGCGTCGCTTGTGTTGGATTTTCCATTGACGTGTACATAGGCGCCAGAAATACTGGCCCATTTGCCGGTGGGTCGATCCGCAGCGATAACAAACACATTGCCGCTTGAATGGCCGGCGTTTTGATACTGAATCACATTTTCATTCGGAGCGCCGGGGCGCGGGCTCATGAGCGCCGCAATTGGATCGGGCGGTATTCCAATGCAGGTGCCGAGAATCAACGGCGCATTGATGTTTCTGGACAGCAGTTGGTTCCAGCTTGAATACCAATAGAGCGTGGTCTCCAAATGCCAGCCGCCAGGGAATGTGCGCTCGATTCCGACATGCGTTTGAAACGAAGAAATTTGGATGAGAGATCGCGGAAATTGATCGACAGCGCTGACGTGAATCGATCCTGAGACGGGCGTCAACGGGTTGTTATAACTGGGCGAATATACCGTCGTCTCCTGTTGCCGGACGCCGTTGAGACGGGCCACCTCCGTTGCGAAACTCTGTTGGTTTGGAAAGTGAAAGATTCCTGCGCGCAGGTGAATGATCCAGGTGGACTTCTTATCGGGCGACCAGGACAGGCCAACGCGCGGAGAAAAGTTGCTAAAGCTGTTTGGAGATGTCTGAAGCTGATAACGCAGGCCCCCGATCACGCTGAATTGTGGCGCCAGCTTGATTGCATCCTGGGCATACAGGCCGAGGCGCCATTGGGTTAAAGGGACGAGCGCCGTGCCGGTGGTAAGTTGATACGTGGTGGGCGAGCCGCCGGGGAGACTGAGCAATGCGCGGCGGTACTGTTCGATGCCGCTGATTGTGGTTGTCTGGCCAGTGGGATTGTTGTTTGCATCAAGTACCGGTGCGCTTCCGCCTCCAAACTGGAAGGCTCCATTGAAGGTATTGGGATCATAGTCGTGAACGAAGAACCCGAGTGACTGAGCACCAATCTTCCATGTGTGTTTTCCCTGTGTGACCATCAAATCGTCGTCGGCTTCGAGATCCTGTTCACGATTGTCCAGGTTCTGGCTTGTGGCTCCGCCTCCGGTGAAATAGCCGGCCACCTGGAGAGAAGGGTTCATTGAAACAGGGGTGTTCGCAGTGCGCTTCCAGGTGTAGCCGATCCGGGTTTCGTGCAATATATTGGTGCCCAGCGTCAAGGTGTTGTTCAGCCTCAAATCGTATTCGCTTACCAGGCTGGAATAACCGGCTTCAGCCAGCGTAAGTCCGCCAATGCCTTGGTTGCCGAGATTGTTGACGTTCGCGGTGAACGACACGGCCATGCTGTCGTTGACAGCTGCCTGCCAGTCATCGCGGGCGGAAGCTATCCAAAGCCGCTGTGGCGCCGAAACAGACTGCTGCAATGGACTCGGGTTGCCCTCCGCATCGAGCGTGACTGCATCGACCACATTGAATTCATCGATGTCGCGCTTCTCAAGCGCAAGAGCGAAACCATTCTTCTCTGCAACAACCGGGCCGCTTATTTCAAAACCGTATCTCTGTTTTCCGGCTGGCGTGGCGGTTGCCGAAAGTGGATCGGTGGCATTGAAGATTGCATTGCTGTCGGTGAAAAACAATGCACCGTGGTAGGGACTTGCGCCTGGTTTTGTGAAGATTTCAATCCGGCCCCCCAGGTAAGGAGCTGATTCGTACTCCGCTGAAAACAGGTCAGGGTTAACGCGGATTGAGGCGATGGATCCTTTGGGTGGAACCGCGCTGGCGTTTTCGAAGCCATCAACGGTGAGCAGTGCCGAACCGGGCATTCCTCCGCCACTCGCCGCTATAGCCTGCAATTCGCGGAGGAAATCATCGGGGTCGTCCGATAACTGCTGAACATCCCGCGTGCTGAGTGTGCGCGTTCCTACGCCGTGATCTGCGTCAAGTGCTGTTACGTCATCGCCCACCTGTATGTTGGTCGCAAGGTTGGCAATTTGCAGTTGGATGTTGAGATGCGTGACCAGGTTTGGCGAGGGGGCGGCAGTGACGGAAGCGTCCGCAAAGCCGTCAGCCTGAACCGTGATGGCAACCTGATTTCCGCTCAGGCACGACAGAGTAAACTGCCCGGCTGGGTCTGTTGTCGCCTGCGAACTCCCGGCGATCTCGACTTTAGCATCGGCGATAACTGCTCCGCTGGGATCGGTGACGATTCCCTCGACCGAGAATCCTTGCGGACAAGGCTGTTGGGCTATTCCATCAGAGAGGGCAGAGAAGGCCAATAGCGGAACCAGGGAAACAGTCAGCGTCCAAATTGTTCTTCGTATAAACGCACATGAGAAACTGCTCAAGGCGTAAAGAACCATTCGTGTTGGCAGTGAATTTTCGCTCCACTTTGGCTTCATTTCGGCTCCTATCGTGCTTGTGCAGCTTGTCCAGCTTCACGATAGGAACAAAGAGAAATTTTTCAAAAACAATCGGGACGAGTAGTATTCAGCGCGTGCCGGATCGTAGCACTGACCTAATCATGCTTTCCCAGCAGTGGCGGCCGGACTTAAGATCGCGTAAGAGGACAAAGCCGGAGTAGCCGATGAATTCGCCAATGCAGTCTTTGAAGAACCCGATTCTCCGATTCGCGCAGTTCTTCGGGCTGTGGACCGCTGTTGCTTTTATGTTTGCGCTCCAGTGGTATAGCTATGACTCGCTGCACGGACACTCGGGTCCTTTTGTCGTATACCTTCGCTGGAATCTTGAGCAGTGGTATGCGTGGCTGCTGATCTCTCCGCTGGTGCTGCGTCTGGCTGCAAAACGACCGATCGACCCGCAGCATCCGTTACGTTTCCTTCCTCTCCATCTGTTGGCGAGCGTGCTCTTCGCACTTCTGGCTGTCTCGGTTCAATCGCTGCTCGTAGTTTTCCTCGAACCGGATGCTCCGCCTCTCAGCCAATTCTCCGCGTTCTTGCTTGGCATTCGCGCTAACGTGGCCCTGTTATTAAGCAAAGATGTTGCGATGGGAATCGTCGCCTATTGGGCTCTTACGGGATTGGCCCAGACTCTGCATTTCTACAGGGAAAGCAGTAATCGGCAACTGCGAGAATCTCAACTCGAAGGTCAGTTGGCACAGGCTCAACTGCAGGTTTTGGAGATGCAGTTGCACCCGCATTTTCTTTTCAATACGCTTCATGCCATTGGGACGCTGATTCATGAGGATCCCGAGTCGGCGGAGCAAATGCTGCTAAATTTGAGCGCTTTGCTGCGCGTCTTTCTTGAGGAAGAATCGTCACAGCAAATCTCGTTGCGGAGAGAGTTACACCTTGTCGATCTTTACTTGAGTATTCAGAGAATTCGGTTCAAGGATCGGTTAACTGTGCGTCTGGCGATCGATTCAGAGACTCTGAATTGCGCCATACCGAGCTTGATCCTTCAACCATTGGTAGAGAACGCAATTGTCCACGGTATTGCGAAGAACCCTGGCAGCGATGAAGTAGAGATAAGCAGTTCAACGCGGTCGGGAAGGCTTGAGATCAGGATCAGCAACAGCAACAGTTCCTTACCTGGTAATATGACCGCCGATGAAGTGAATTGGGGTGTCGGGTTGACGAACACCATGCAAAGACTCAGGCAGACCTACAACGGCTCCGCTCAACTATCGCTCCGGGCGGGTTCGCCGCGTGGAGTCATCTGCGAAATTTCTATGCCTTTCCGATTAGCGCTCTCTTCGAATACTCCAGAAGAGGAATTGCTCCCGTTATGACCATCCGAACCATCATTGTGGATGACGAGCCATTGGTGCGAAGCAGCATCGTGAGGGCGTTGCGGCACGACAAGGACATCGAAGTGGTATGCGAGTGCGGAGACGGTATTGCTGCGATTGATGCAATCCAGAGCATCCAGCCTGATTTGTTGTTTCTTGACGTTCATATGCCCGGATTCAGCGGGCTTGAGGTTCTTACTCGGTTGGATGAAGTTCAGCCGCTGATTACGATCTTTGTTACGGCGCACAGAGACTATGCGATTGAAGCCTTCGACCGAAATGCAGTGGATTACATTCTGAAGCCCTTTGGCAGCGAACGGATTGAGCGCGCAGTTGCCCGAGCTAAAGCGCGCCTGACCAGCCCGTTGGATGGGAACTACGCAACGCAGCTTCTGCAAGCTTTGACGGCCATGCAGAAACAGCAGCAATATCTGGATCGGATCGCAGTACCGGTCCAAGGCAGGATCCTGCTTCTCGACGCCAAGAATATCGATTGGGTCGAAGCGGATCGGAACTGCGTATTGGTTCATGCGGGAAAGCTTGTGTATGAGATGCGCACGACGCTTTCGAGCCTGGAATCTCAACTGAACCCGAAGCAATTTGTTCGCATACACCGGTCGACGCTGGTGAATGTTTCCCGGGTAAAGGAGATCCATCCTTGGTTCCACGGCCATCATAAAGTGATTCTGATCGACGGCAGGGAACTGCGAATGAGTCGCTACCAGAGTGAGAGTGCGAAGCAACTTCTGGGACGTTTGACTGAGTAGTCGAACGGGGTGAAAAGGGGCTTCCAGCTATAGGGTTATATCGCCTTCAATTCGTGTTACGCACCGTGGTAAGACTTATGCCAGCTCGTTCAATTTTGCCAGCAAATCGGATGGATGTATTGGCTTTGATAGAACGTCGAACTGATGGCCTGATTTCCTGGCGTCCTCAAGTAAATCGGCGGTGATGGCTTGCCCGGAGAATAGCAGCGTCTTGCACTGAGGCCATCGGCTTTGGAAAAGAATTGCCAGTTCGATTCCAGACAAACCGGGCATGACTACGTCTGTGATCATCAGGTCGGGCGCTTCAACGGATGCGGCATCGATTGCTTCCTGCGCATTTTCGAAGGCAGCGGTTCGAAAGCCAACCTGCCGCAATATGGCCGCTACGGTTTGCGCGATAATCTTTTCGTCATCGACGACGAAGATATATTTGGATTTATTGTCAGTCACATGACCCTCTTGCATTAGAGGGTTGGATATCGATTGGGGTTGTACACGACTGCGATTTCGCATGCGATTTAGTACTTCCGAAGTATCAGCCTTTGAAATTCAGGCATAGTCGTATTCAAAGGCCAAAACGGGCAAAGCGGTTTACGTCCTATCCTGTATGCAAGGAAGCACCACGGTAAAACAGGTACCCGAGTTCAAACTGGCATGACAACTTCTGACTGTGATTCTTCCTCGGTGTTCCTGGACTATATTTGCGCTGAGCCACAAGCCGATGCCGGAGCCTTTCAGCTCTTTGGTGGAGTAAAACGCTTCGTAAATTCTGGGCAAAACCGCCGATGAAATGCCAACTCCGTTATCCGCGATGGATACTCGGACTACCGGCTCGAGATTCGGGCCCCATTTGCTGATTTGGGATACTCTGATTCGGATTTGTCCGTTTTCGAAAGACGCTTCGACAGCATTGCGCAGCAAGTTCAAAAATACCTGACGAAGCTGTGCCGGATAGCCATCGATTCGCAGGTTGGTTGGCCATTCCTTACGAATTTTGAGGTTTTTCTTGAGGATGTCCCGGTTGCTGAAGGCTAGAACATCGTTCAGGAGTTCCGGTAGCAGGATGGAAACAGGAACCAGGGACTCTCTGTTGAAGGAGAGAATTTGCCTTGCGATACGCGAGACTCTATCTAGCTCCTCCTGAGCGGAGGTTAGATATTTTTTCGAGGTTTCCTGATCGGAGAGAGAAGTATTTAGCAGGTAGAGCAGGTTGGTGATGGCTTCGAGAGGGTTGTTGATCTCGTGTGCGATGGTATTGGCCATTCGTCCAGTTGCGACAAATCTTTCGTTCACGACGATGGCTGCCTGGGCACGTTTTTGATCGGTGATCTCGGACAGAACCAAGATGCTTCCGCTCAGAGTTTCCTGAGATATTACGGGGGCCAGGGAAAAGCGGAAATAACGTGAATCGCGCTCGACCTCTCTAGCTGGCGTAAAGTCAGTCGCTCCGATTTCGATTCCGAAGCTGTGATGCATCAACTCCTGGAATGAGACTGCTTCAATCTGGCTGTAGGAGCGACCTAGAAAACCGGTCATCGCTCGATTGCTGCGTTGCACCGCTCCTGACATATCAATCAGGGCAACGCCTTCACTGAGAGCGTCGAAGGTGGCCTGCCATTGTTGACCGAGAAGCCTGGTGCTCGCCTCGGCATCGTGCAGACGGATCAGCGATTTGACGGTTGCAATAAGCAGGTTTGAATCGACCGGTTGAGCGAGAAAGGCATCGGCGCCGCTCTCAAGTGCGTGTACCTTGCTCTCGCTACTGAGGAACGCGGCGGATAGTTGCAGCACGGGAATGTGCGCGGTGAGCGGATTCGCCTTGAGGCGTCGGCAAACTTCGTAACCGAGAATGTCGGGGAGCTTTACATCCAGTATAACGACCTTGGGGTGCTGGTTTGCGAGCTCCAATGCCTCTTTCCCGGTGGATGCTTCGAGGACATCAAATCCCAATCGGCGGAGCGTGTGGGTGACCAGATAGCGATTGGCCGGCCGGTCATCTACGATGAGAACCCTGGCGGGGCTGGATGTCACAGTTCGATCCCCACGGAGCCAAGTACGCGGTGCAATCGATCGGTGCTCTGTTGATCGTTGAATGCTTCCTTGGGATAGATGATCGCTCCTCCGCTGGTAAGTGTCTCAATCTCCTTGTTTGAGAGACTTTTCGATGAATGGACGACGACTGGAATCTCATCCGTAATTGGGTTGCTGCGCAGTTCCCGCAGCACTTCAAATCCATTCAGGTCGGGCATGATGATGTCGAGGAACATGGCATCGGGCAAATAGTCCGTTGCCATGCGGATCGCATCTCTTCCGTTACGGGCCTCAAGGATACGCAGGCCCAGCTTTGCGAGCCTGTCTCCTAATACGTAGCGAGTGACCTCATCATCCTCTGCAAGCAGGATGGTTTTGGATTTCTTTCCATCTACGATTTCCCGGATGGTATTGACCAGGGTAAGTGGGGCAATGGGCTTGGGGAGAAACGCTGTGGCTCCCGCTTCAATTGGTTCCCTGGCATCATCGACTACGCTGACGACAAGGACAGGACCTGTGTAGCCGATCTCCCTGCTCTCGAGGATGAAATGCAGGCAATCCTTTTGATCGAGGATGCGATCGAGAACGATCAAGGCAGGCGGGAAACGGCGAATTGCAGCGCGGGCCTCGGGGATACTTGAGGTGAATACGAGATGATAGTTCTGATTTTTAAGCGATGATTCGTTGACGAACATGGTCTCGCGATTGTCTTCGATAAAGAGAATGGTTGCGCCCGTTCCGTTGGGCGATCCAGATGGGTCGAAGGGGGTTGGAAAGCCATCGAGACGCATGGGCATCCTGGCGATGAAGGTCGATCCAACGCCGACTTCGCTTTCCACTTCGAGACTGCCTTCCAGAAGTTCCGCGAGCCGTTTGGAGAGAGGAAGACCCAGACCTGTTCCTCTGACTTTGCTCTGCAGTTCGCCATCGATCTGAACGAACTCCTCGAAGATGCGCTCCTGATCCTCTCGTGCGATTCCGATGCCGGTGTCGGCGACGCGGAAGATGATGGTTGTGGCGTCAGCTTCCGCGGTGACCCGGATGTGTCCGCGGCGGGTGAACTTCAAGGCGTTTGAGATGAGATTCCGCAGGATCTGGGAAATTTTGCCTTCGTCGGTGTAGAGCGGTGGAATGTCGGGATTGGCCTCGAAGATGAGATCGAGGCTATTGCCGCCGAGCAGTGGTTTCAGCATTCCGCGCAGTGAGCCGAAGAGTTCCTGAACTTCGAAGTGTCGAGGCTTGACATCGATCTTGCCTGCCTCGACCTTGGAAAGATCGAGCAGATCATTGACCAGCTCGGAGAGTTCTCCGGCAGATCGCTGGATATAGTTGATCTGCTTTTCCTGCTCGGGGGTGAGTTCGCCGTCGGACCGGTCGAGGAGTAGACGGCTCAGGGATGAGATGGAGTTTAGAGGGGTGCGAAACTCGTGCGAAAGGTTCGATAAAAAACGGGTCTTGAGGTCAGAGACGCGAGTCAGATCGACGGCTCTCTGATCGAGTTCTGCATAGAGTGCGACTACGCCACGGTTGGTATCTTCCAGTTCGCTGTTCAGTTGAGCGAGCGCTTCCTGACTCTCGCGAAGCTCCGCCAGAGTTTTCAACAATTCCTGATTTTGGCGTTCGACCTCGTCGAAGGGATCCGACGGGCTGGTTTGTGCCAGTTTCGCGATCAATTGCTTGATCCGATTGGCGTCGAACCTGAGCGCTGTCGGCGGAAGCGGCTTGCCGGCCTCAACCTGTGTGCCTGATGGCGAGGAGCGGATCTTGAAAATCTCCAGGAGGCGCTTGGTGCCGATGATGCCCTGGCCCATGCCGGTTTTGGAGACGTACTGACCATTCAGGATCGTATCCAGATTGGAAATTCCAGGGCCAGAGTCTGTGACGTAAATGATGAAAGTCTGAGGAACGTCATCCACTACGAGAAACTCGACGGCGCCTCCGGACGCGTAGCGGAATGCATTCCGGGCCAGTTCCGAGGCAGCGGTTGCGAGTCGAATCTGCTCCTGGTGATCAAATCCAAGGAGAGCTGCGACATCTCTTGCGCGCTGCCGGGCATGGACGACGTGGCGATCCTGGCGCAGCTTTACAGTCGATATGGAGAATCTAGCTGATTCGCTCACTCACTCTATCTCCGGGAGACAAGAACCGTCGCGTCATCCCGTCCGCGCTGAAAATCGCGAAAGAGTGCGCCAGCCAGAAGGGCGGGATGACCCGATGAAAGTCCAGAATATTGTTCTACATTCCAACGCGTTGTAAGTCCATCTGAATGCATGATCAGGATGGAGTTTCGTTCCCAGGGGTAAGAAAATTGCTGGAGCCGGGCGACTGAATGCCCGATTGTCCCGTTCATCGAAACCATATTGCGGGTCTTACCGCCGGAGTGAACGGCACCAACGACGTTGCCGGCACCCGCGAAATTGACGACACCAGCGTCGGGAAGCACTTCTGCAATCGAAACCGCGGCACCGCGTGTCTTGGCAAGAGCGCCGTGAATTTCTTTGAGAATGCGCTCCGGAGGCTGGGCCCAGCTCGTTTCAAAAACCCGCAATGCCTCCTGGGAGGCTTCTGCAGCATTGGGGCCATGGCCGAGGCCGTCGGCAAGGATGTAGATCTGCCGGTCCCGCGTGTGATGCCAGGCCCATGCGTCGCCGCAGACGGTTTCTCCGTGAATGGGAATGCAGATCGCAGCGCAACTGGGGGGCCTGTCTTGATCATTCAATTCGCGGGAGGTTAGCAACTCGGAGGTTTGTATTCCAGATTCAGAATTACGACTCACGCTGGCGAAGAGAATGGTTCCCTTCTGGGGGGCGGAGTAAATGTGCGTATCGCTGGCCAGCCGGGAGATTGCGCCGAGGCCCTGACCGGGAGTACCGGCGGTCGAGAATCCATCAACCTGGGCTCGCGGGATGTTCAGGATTCCTGGCCCCGAGTCGAGCGCGTAGATATCGATTCTTACTTCGTCGTCAGGCCGACCTGCGGGCTGGGGCGAGAGCAGAATGGTGCCCTGGCCAGCGTGATTGGCGATATTGCGGGCGGCCTCGGTCACAATGATGCCGAGCTCCGCGATCCGCAGTTCTCCAAAGCCCATCGACGTAGCGAGAGAGCTGGCCAGCCGACGGGCGTGTCCGATCTGGCTGGAGTCGTTCGAATTGATTGGAATGGCGAGACTGGTTAAACTCACTACTTCCATCGGATGCAAGTTATCCTTGTCCCGAGACCGGGTGCCGTATCAATTTCAAATTCATTCATGAGACGCTTGCTGCCGCCGAGTCCCAATCCCATGCCGTTGCCGCTGGTGTAGCCGTCGGATAAGGCTAGTTTGACATCGGGGATGCCTGGGCCGTTGTCCGAAAAATAGAGCTTTAAGCCGGTGCGGATGCCGTCCTGAATTGCGCTCAGCTCCACTTGGCCGCCATTGCCGTAATCGAGGGTATTGCGCGCCAGTTCGCTAGCTGCCGTGACGATCTTGGTCTGATCGACCAGGCCGAACTTCATCTCGATCGCCAAGGAGCGGACACGCTGCCTTACCGATACTACGTCTGAACCGTTCTTGATCGGGACCGTCTCAGACTTCTGTATTGTCCCCATCGTCATCCTTATCGTCATATTCCGACACGTTTTGTCTCAGGAACTCAATGCCAGACTCAACATTGAGAGCGGTGTGGATTCCGGGCAGAGACATTCCAAGCTCCACCAGGGTGATTGCGACGGCGGGCTGCATGCCTACAACCACGGTTAGAGCGTCAAGAACGCGCGCCATAGAGGCAATATTAGCAAGGGTTCGGCCAATAAAGGAGTCGACGATCTCAAGCGACGAGATATCGATCAGCACGCCTTTTGCTCCAACCTCGGCGATGCGGTTGGTCAGATCATCCTGCAGTGTCAGGGCCAGTTTGTCATGCATGTCGACCTGGATGGTGACCAGGAGGAAGTTGCCCATGCGAAGGATTGGTATTCGTTCCATCGGATCTCAGTTCTCCCGGGTAGCGGCTGTAACGGCTGCAGGCTTATCGGTGCGAACAACCGTGCGCCCGCTTCGGGTGAGCGCCAGCTTGAATGCGTCGGCCAGTCTTGCCTTGGTGATCACATCGGTCAGGTTGATTCCCAGGTGCACGATGGTTTGAGCGATCTGAGGCCGGATTCCGCTCAGGATGCACTCGGCGCCCATCAGGCGGGCTGCGGTGATGGTTTTGAGCAGGTGCTGAGCGACCAGCGTATCGACTGTCGGCACGCCGGTGATGTCGATGATGGCGAACCGTGAGTTGGTCTGAACGATAGCCTGCAGGAGCGACTCCATGACCACTTGTGTTCGCGCACTGTCCAGGGTGCCGATCAGCGGCAGGGCAACGATTCCGTCCCAGAGGGTGACGACAGGTGTCGAGAGCTCGAGCATTTCCTCCTGCTGTCTCATGATGACCTGGTTTCGGCCGGCGATAAAACTGTCTGTCGTGTAGAGGGCAAGCCGGTCTACGAAGTCATTCACTTCTGTGATCTGCAGAAATAGCTGGTCTGCGTTATCTCCAGAGATGGAGCGAACGATCGAGAAGAGGGACGGCTTCAGCGACAGCACAAAGAGCGCGGTTTCCGAGGGAGTAAAACCAAGGGTGGCACGGGACATCGAGAGGCTATTCAAAAGATCTTTGAGGGGCTGCCAACCTGGCGCGTTCACGTCAGCCAGTTTGGTTCCGGAGGGCGCATCGACGATTGCCGACAGAACCTCAGCGGTCTGACTCTCTAATTCGCGGTCATCGATAATGTTGCGGCGGCGGCTGGCCACGCGGATGCTTTCCAGCCATTCCTTGAGGATTGATTCGCGATTCTTCTGAATCGCTTGGAATAGGTCACTCATGACTCTCCTTCAATGCTTGCCATTACCCTGCGGCAGGGAATTTAGAACAATGGCTTGGAACGAGGATCAGTCTATCAACATCGGCGCCCTTTTCACAGCTTGCAACTGAACATGCCGCTCGCTAAATTAGCCGAAACACATTGTTTTTCGAATCCTAGTGGTTTTGGGCCTTGCTGCTCTGGATTCGCTTAGTTTTTACCATCCTAAAATTAGATCAACAGTAATTAGATCAATAGTGATCAGGCTCCAGGGCATCCCGGCAAACCTAGCTGGAATCCAAACCGGCTATATAGGAGCTTCGCTTGTGCCGACAATCCTCTGCGTTAATCCTGGTAGCAACTCGCTGAAATTTGATCTCGTTCAGACGCAGTCTTCTCAATCACGCGCTGGCGAGGGGCATCGCATCCTCACGGGAGTTATCGACGATATCGGCAAAGATACTTCGCTTGTAATAAAGCGCGGAGACGAACAGATACTCAACAAAAAGCTAAGTGGTGGAGACTTTAACGCTGCGATGAAAGCCGTTCTCGAAGCGCTCGATCATCAGGATCTATCCAAACCAGAACTCGCGGCTGTGCGAGTTGTTCATGGCGGAGATAGCTTTCAGCAAGCTGTTGAGGTCGATGAGGATGTCCTGCAAAAAATCGAAGTACGCGCAGAGTTGGCGCCGCTCCATAATCCCAATGCAGCAAGAGTGATCCGCGCGATCCAGCAACATCGAATGAATCTTCCGATCGCTGCAGCCTTCGACACTGCGTTCCATCACTCGGTTCCAGAAGTCGCCTGGCGTTACCCTCTCGACCTGGAAATAGCGGATCGGCACAACATCCGCAAGTTTGGTTTTCACGGCATCTCGCACCGATATCAGTTGGACCAGTTCTGTTACCTAACTGGAACTCCAATCGAAGAAGCCAGCCTCATCACTACACATCTTGAAAGCGGTAGCTCGGTCTGCGCCATCCGCAACGGTAAATCGGTTGAAACATCGATGGGGTTTACGCCGCTTGAGGGATTGATGATGGGTACCCGCTCTGGCTCCGTCGATCCTTTTATCGTGCCATTCCTAATGAAACACGAAAGGCTATCGGCGGATGAGGCGATTCATCTACTCGAGTCAAAATCCGGTTTGTTGGGTATCTCTGGCCAGTCGCTTGATACGCGCGTCCTGCGCAAGAACACAGACGCTCGCTCCCAACTTGCACTTGAGATGTATGCGTATCGCGTGCGAGCAAATATTGGCGCATACCTCGCTATTCTGGGTGACGCCAAGGCCATCGTTTTTGCAGGAGGCATAGGGGAAAACACTCCTGAAATCAGGCGATATGTTCTCGAAGGGCTTCACGGGTTGGGCGTAGAGGTCGATGCTCATCGTAACGAAGACGTGATGACAGGGGATACATTGCTGTCGTCTCCCAATTCAAAAACCGCTGTGTGGGTTCTTCATTCGGACGAGGGACTTCAACTTGCCCACGAATGCTCACGTATTTTCAGCGGGACTACCTGATTCTCGATCGGCATCTCGATGGGGGATCGAGAAACGAATCTGCCGTTCGCAAGGTTGTGCGATTTGCAAAATGGATTGACGGATAAATTTGGCAATTCACACAACCGTAATCTAAGGAGGCATCTTAGCTTGCAAGGAGTCTGACATGTTCAACCTTCTCCCCAAAGATGACAAGTTTTATGATGAGCTTGAGCAGTTGGCTGATCGTGTTGTCAGCACTGCGAAGCAGTTGGAAGGCATAGTCTCGAGCTTCCCAAGTTTTGATGGCCAACTGTACAACATTGAACAGGATCGAATTGCGGCTCGTAAGATTTTTGGTGAATCTCTGCTTAGGCTCGACCAGGCTTTTATCACTCCGCTCGATCGCGAAGACATTCTAGGTCTCATCAACGAAATGTATGGCGTCGTCGATAGATCTTCAGAACTATCGCAACGATTTCGTCTCTACAGGTTGAAAGACTTGCATCCGACCCTCACCGGTCAGGCGAAGAATCTTTCGACTATTGCCAGCGTACTCAATGGCATTATCCACGGCTTGCGCAAGCAAAAGAAGCTGAAGGATTTCAAGCCGGATTTAGACGCTGTTTCGGATGCCATGGAATTGGTCAAGCGCGATCGAGAGACCTTCTTAGGAGATCTTTTTCAGGGAAATCCTGACCCTCTCGAAGTGATCAAGAAAAAAGAATTGCATGATCTCCTGGAAGAAGCGATTGAACGCTGCGAAGACGCGACAGAAACGCTGGCTCGCGTGTTACTCAAGAATGGCTGAGAGGAACTATTATGCCGATCCTCTATTTTGTCATTGTCCTGGTTGCCGTCGCATTGATTTTTGATTTCTTCAATGGCTTTCACGATGCGGCCAACTCCGTGGCAACCGTTGTGACCACTCGTGTACTTTCACCGGTACAGGCGGTCCTTTGGGCTGCATTTTTTAATTTCGTTGCGGCCTTTCTTTTCGGAACTGGTGTGGCTCAGACCATCAGCAATAAGCTGATCGATCCAAAGGCGGTCGATGTCTATGTCATTTGTGGTGGTCTGATAGGTGCCATCGCCTGGGACATTATTACGTGGCTGATGGCGCTGCCGACGAGTTCTTCCCATGCCATCATCAGTGGATACGCGGGCGCTGCAATCGCTAAGGCAGGATTCAGTGTCATCCTGCTTAAAGGATGGGTACCGGTGATTGTGTTTCTGATCATCTCGCCAGTCATCGGGATGATCCTGGGCTGGCTCATTATGACTATGGTTGGTTGGATGATGCGGAAGACGGAGCGCTATAAGGCGGAGAAGCGCTTTCGCCATTTACAGCTTCTCTCTGCGGGGCTCTACTCGCTTGGCCACGGCACGAATGATGCTCAAAAAACGATGGGCATCATCGTAGCTCTGCTCGCTGCGGCAGGCCACGAGCAATGGGGTAAAGCGAGCCATTCCGGATTTCAGGGGCTAGCCGGAAAACATGAGATTGCGTGGTGGATTATTCTTAGCTGCCACGCGGCGATGGCACTGGGCACGATGGCCGGTGGGTGGCGGATCGTCAAAACGATAGGCTCACGCATCACTCCGCATCTGCGTCCGGTTGGAGGCTTCTCCGCTGAATTGGCCGCTGCCACCACGATTGGCCTTGCCACACTGGCCAGTGTTCCTATCTCTACTACGCATGCAATTGGAGGGGCTGTGTCTGGGGTGGGAGCGACACGGGGCTGGCATGCCGTTCGATGGATATGGGGAGAAAAGATTGTGATTGCGTGGGTCGTTACGTTCCCCGCAGCGGCCCTGATTGGAGCTGGAGGGTATGCTTTGGCTCACTTCGCAATTCAACCTTTCATCCAATAACTGGGAGACCTGCTTCTTATAAGCATGAGACAACGCTTATGCGCAAATGTGTTCTCGATTCATCGCGACAGCATGGTCAAAAGGGAACTTCGTTTGTGGGGTGAGTTGGATAAGATTTACGTTCGCTGTGATAGCACTTACGAATGAGAGGTAGTCGCGCATGGCCAAAAAGAAAGCAAGGGCTAAAGCAATCAAGGCGGTCAAGAAAGCTGTTAAGAAAGCAATCAAAAAGGGCGTGCTTGAAGATGAAATCGAGCAAACCACCGAGAGCGAAATCACCAAGAGCTCGGAAATTGAAAGACCGCACAATCACAAGTGAGCAGGTGATACCTAGAGGAGTCGTTCAGGGAGAAAGGGATGCGTGAGTTTGAGCTCTACGAAGCTGCCAAACTGAAGGATGGTCAGCGACAGATTTTCAATGTTGGCAAGACCGAGATGCTCGTTCTCAGGCACCATCACAAACTCATAGCAATACAGAGCAAGTGCCCCCACGCGGGTGGTCCACTTGAGGAAGGCGCGATCTGCAATGGTCGAATTGTTTGTCCGTGGCACATGGGGACCTTCAATCTGCCGGATGGAAAATTGATTGAGCCTCCCGCTATGCAATCGCTTGATACATATTCGATCCGGGAGGGAAGGGAAGGTGTATTCGTCTCTGTACCTGATGCTAAAAAGCCCGTATCAATGCACGCGACAGACAAGCGAAAGTTTCTAATCGTCGGTTGCGGCGCTGCGGGCGCTATGGCTGCTAAAACGCTGAGGGATGAGCATTTTTCAGGGAAGATTCTTATGGTTGATCCGCATAGCGAGGAGCCGATTGATCGGACGATGCTGACGAAGATGTCGCTTAGCGGAAAAGAGCCTGTTCCAAAACTCAAAGAACTGAATGACCTGAATCTTACTCGAATCACTGCATCGTTGGTCAGGCTTCAATCTGATCGGAAGATGGTTACTCTTAGCGATGGGTCCAGATTTAAGTATGATGCTGCACTCATCGCCACAGGCGGTAAGCCGAAGCAATTGCCAACGAAGGTGACAGATAAAATACATGTCATTCGTCATACGGAGGATCTCAAAAGTCTGCGACGAGCGGCTCTCCCTAAAAGCCACGCGGTCATCATTGGTACCAGCTTCATCGGGATGGAAGCAGCGTCCGCTCTTACCCAGCGTGGACTCAAAGTCACAGTAATCGGAGAAGAGGAGCTTCCATTTGAGAAGCAGTTTGGATGCGAGATCTCCAGTGCTCTGCTTTCTTTACACAAGCGGAAAGGTGTGAAGTTTGTCCTGGGTGTCAAAATTATTCAACTGACTAATAATCGAGTGCTTTTACAAAAAGGTGACAAGGTCGTGCCTATCGATGCTGATCTCGTCGTTCTCGGTGTGGGAGTGGTACCTAAACTTGATTTTGAACACGACCTTCCTCTTGCCGCTGATGGTTCCGTGCTTACGGACAAATCGCTACGTGCCGATGGGCACGTCTGGGTTGCGGGTGACATTGCTAACGTAGGAGGCCGGCGTATTGAACACTGGAGAGTTGCGCAACAACATGGAATGGCCGCTGCGAAACAAATGCTCGGTCAGCGGGCGGATGTCGAATCCGTTCCGTTTTTCTGGACCTATCATTTCGAGAAGAAAATCAATTATCTCGGTCATGCTACTGAGTGGGAAGACATTTCGATAGTTGGTGATGTCGATAGATTAGATTTCATTGCCTTCATGACTACGCGGGGTAAGGTCAAAGCTGTTGTGAGTTGTGCTAAAGAAACCGAGACGGCATTGCTCGCTGAGTTAATGCGTAAACCATTATCGCTGAGCACTGCGAACCGAGCGATTCGCTCTATTGCCAGCCGAGGCTAGTGCTCTGTGTAAGTAGCGAGAACTGTATGGATGAGAGCTTAGAGACTTAAATCTTGTGGGAGATTCTCGAGGGCTGGCTCGGCTGTACGTCGATCATTTCGGTTAGCAGAACATCTGACTCCGACAAGCTATGCAGAACTGCTGCTTCGAGCATTGCAATCGCTTCGTCTTGCGATGAAGGCTTCCTCTTTCCTTTCTCGTGTCAACCGTCAGCGCATTCATCTGCGCGGGTGAACGGATCGTACCAATCCGAATACCGGGTTGCTGAACTAGTGTTTCCCTGGAGTGGGCAACATCATCCTTGAGCGAGTTTCACTGAATCCATTCATGGAATCAACTTCTTCGACAGAATCTGCATCTCACTGCAAAAGTGGGTTTAGGTCTTATAAGACGAATTGCGCTTGTTGAGCTGCAACTATCGCAGTCGCGCTGTCGATTAAGTTGCACGCTTTTGCTCACTGATTATGAAATGTCATGAAGACAAACAATGATGAAGAAGGTTTGCTGAAAAACTTATTATTTTTGTGCGGTTGCGCAGTGCAAGCGACCAAGCGAGTCCTGACGCGTTCAAGGTTGGTAGTGTGCGTGGCCTTCATTACCTTCATTTTCGGGGGCCTGCCTAGTCAGGCACAAGGACCTTCGCAGGCGAGTGCTACATCGTCACGTGCAACTCAACTACCGCCGTCAGGCCGGGCACCGGGCTCAGTCATGTCCATGCAGGTAACTACAGCCGCAGCAGCTGGCAACTCTGTCAATGTGATTGACAGCTCTATCTCGACGCAGCAGCCGTATAACGGCAGCGTACCAATGGGTGTGCTGAAAGATGGTGTTTTGAATCTCACGCTGGAAGATGCATTGAAGATGGGGCTGCGCCAAAACCTGGGAGCCATCACTGAATCATCCGCGATTCAACAGGCCACAGGTCAACGCCAAGTCGCTAGAAGCGAATTGATGCCCCAGCTTAATGTGGCCGTGTCGGAAGAGTTTGAGCGACTGAACTTGAGGACGCAGGGCGTAGAGGTCAATACCTTTCCTGAATCAGTGAAGTTCAATTTTTACGATGCACGAACAAAACTCAATCAGAGCGTCTTCGATTTGGTGAAGATCCGCAATCTGCGCGGAGCAAGCGAGAGCCTAAAGGCAAATATAAAAGCATCTCGAAATGCCCGGGATCTCATTGTTCTCGCTGTAAGTGGATCGTACCTTCAGCAGGTATCAACCATGGCCAGGATCGAGGCAACGGCTGCGCAGGTAGAGGTTTCTCGCGCTATTTACAAACAAGCTGTAGACCGTCTTGCGGCTGGTCTGGTTCCTCGCGTGGACGTTACACGCTCGCAGGTGCAGTTGCAAACCGAAGAGCAGCGGCTTCGTCAGCTTCAGGCGGACCTGGAGACACAGAAGCTAAACCTGGCGCGCATCATCGGGCTCCCACTGGGCCAAAAATACAAGGCTGTGAATGAATATCGTTTTGAATCGCAGGTTGACTTCACTTTGGAGACGGCGCTTCATCAGGCATTTGAGCGGAGGTCTGATCTGCAGGCTGCTAATTCGGGAGTCAAGGCTGCGGAATTTTCAATCAAGGCGGCGCACGCTGAACGATTGCCGAGCCTGAATGTCAATGCGGACTTTGGCGCCGCGGGAGTGACTCCAACTCACGAATCAACCGGCGTTTACAGTGTTGCGGGCACACTTTCAATTCCCATCTTTGAGGGCGGCAGGATTCATGGTGACATCGAGCAGTCGTCGTCGGTGCTTCGCCAGCGCAAGTCAGAATATGAAGATCTTCGCGGGCAGATCGACCAGGATGTGCGTCAAGCATTCATCGATATGAACTCTGCTGCCGATCAGGTTGAGGTTGCAAAGAGCAACGTCGAGCTTGCTCATGAAACTCTCGAACAGTCTCGTGATAGGTTCGTCGCCGGAGTTACTGACACCGTAGAGCTCGTACAGGCCCAGCAATCCGTCGCCCAAGCCGATGAGGATTTTATCACTGCGGTCTATGAGCACAACCTGGCCAAGGTGTCGTTGGCACGAGCCATGGGCGACGCTGAACAAACATTGCCACAACTTTTGAGGAAACAATAATGCCCGAAGAGCAACCAGGAAGCTCATTCCAACAGGCTAATCCTATGCAGGCGGGCGAAGCAGATCGCAACCTCGCCATGCGTATGCTGTATGACGAGCAGAATCGGTTACGTGCCGAGCTTGATCGTATGCGGCAACAGCAGGAACAGCGGTCGAAAGAGGGAAATACACAGGACGGCAATGACAAAAAAGATGATAAGGAAGGAGGAAACGACAAAAAAGAAAATGGTGAAGAGGATGATAAAGAAAAAGATAAAAAACCTCCGCTGAAAGATCGGGCCCGCAGTTGGATAAAACAGCATCCGACTGCAAGCGTGTTGATCGTCATAGGCTTTGTTGTGTTGGTCATTGCCTGCATACTGCTTTGGAATTATCTTGATAGCTATACGAATACAGACGACGCCTTTATCGATGGCCGCACGGATCCGATCAGTGCGCGCATCAACGGTTTCGTAGCTGCGGTCTATGTTGAAAATACATATCACGTGAAGAAGGGGCAGTTACTCGCGCAGCTGGACGATCGAGATAATTCGGTTGCGAAGGAGCAAGCCAGCGCCAACTATGCGCAGGCGCAGGCGAGTGTACGAGCTCAGGAGCCGAATGTTCCGATTACCAGCACCAACGAATCGACGCAGGTGATCAACTCCGACTACGACGTCATCAATGCGGAGGCCAGTGTTGCGGCAGCCGAAGAGCGGCATCGCTCTGCACTTGCGGATCTGAGTCAAGCAGAAGTTAACCGTGCAAACGCCGATCGTGAAGAGCAGCGCTACAAGCTTCTCGTGGATAAGGAAGAGGTGTCGCGCGAGGTATATGATCAGCGCGCGACTGAGGCTCGCGCACAAGCTCAAGTTGTTGCTTCGCGCAAAGAGATGGCAGAGGCCGCAGAGAAATCCGTGAAACAAGCGGAAGCACAACTCGGTACAGCGAAGCAAAGAAGCGAGCAGGCCAAGCGGAATCTTCCTCAGCAAGTCGCTGTACAGCGAGAAACGCTGCAGCAGCGCGTGGCGAATGAAAAAGCCGCTAAAGCGCAAGTCGATCAGTCTCAACTGAATCTTGAATACACCCGCATCTACGCTCCAGAAGACGGTGTGATTGGAGATAAGGAGGTGCAGATAGGAGAGCAGGTCGCTCCTGGCCAGGAACTCTTTGCGCTCACGCAGACCAACGACATCTGGGTAACTGCCAACTTCAAAGAGACGCAGATAGAGCGCATGCATGCTGGGCAATCGGTCACCGTTCATGTAGATGCTATAGACCTCGATTTTGACGGTTATATAGAAGCGCTTCCCGGAGCCAGCGGTGCTGTCTACAGTCTGCTGCCTCCAGAAAACGCTACGGGGAATTACGTCAAAGTCGTTCAGCGTCTGCCAATTCGCATCCGCATCAAGCCCAACCAGCCTGGAGCAGAACGGCTCGCGCCGGGCATGTCTGTCGAACCTAAGGTTTGGCTGCGATGATCCGTGTCAAAGCTAGGGGAGATATCTGATGCCAGGAGGAGCTACGCAATGGAAGCCCAAGCATAGTCCCTGGCTGATTGCGGTCGCCGTAATGATCGCGACATTCATGGAGGTCATGGATACGAGCATCGCCAGTGTTGCCGTGCCTTACATCGCAGGCAGCACAGCCTCCACGACCAATCAGGCGGAATGGGTGTTGACTGTTTATCTTGTGGCTAATGCTGTTTTCCTGCCGGCGAGTAATTGGTTTTCGCTTCGTTTTGGCCGCAAGCGATTTCTGATGTTTTCGATAATGGTTTTCACCGTTGCATCGTTTCTTTGCGGCATCGCGCCCACGCTCGGATTCATCTTGTTAGCTCGTGCTATTCAGGGTGCAGGCGGTGGGGCATTGCAACCGCTGTCGCAGGCAATCCTCATCGAGAGCTTTCCTCCAGAGAAGCAAGGGCAGGCGCTCGGACTGTATGCGCTCGGCGTAGTTCTTGCGCCTGTCATTGGACCGGCATTTGGTGGGTATCTGACGGACGCTGTGTCCTGGCGATGGGCCTTCTACATCAATATTCCCGTGGGTATTCTGGCTCTGGTGCTGCAGAGCAAGTTTCTGGAAGACCCCCCGGAGTATCAGAATGCAAAGCCAGGAAAGTTCGATGGAGTTGGTCTGGGACTCCTGGGGCTTTGGATTGGTTGCCTGCAATTCATTCTCGATAAGGGTCAGGAGTTGGACTGGTTTGGCGATACGTTGGTCACCGTTGCTGCCGTCGTCACAGTCCTTGGTTTTGTTGCTTTCCTGGTTCGTGAATTCACGCACGAGAAGCCACTTGTAAATTTACGAGCTCTCACCAATCGAAATCTCGCCATAGGTTGTGCGTTGGTCTTTGCATTAGGCGGCGTTCTCTATGGCCTGACGACGGTACTGCCAATCTTCTATCAGACATTGCTGGGTTACAGCGCAACGGCGTCAGGCTTTGCAGTCAGTCCACGCGGTCTTGGTTCAATCGCCTCTTCTGTCGCGGTCGGAATACTCGTATCAAAGATGGATCCCCGTCTCATCGTTGCTGCGGGATTCGCAGTCCTGGGTGGGTCTGGACTTTGGCTCAGCTTTTTAACTCTCGACATCTCTCCTACGACGCTCTTCTGGCCAACAACGATCAGCGGCTTGGGGTTGGCGATGATATTCGTACCTTTGTCTAAGGTCGCCCTTGGCACGTTGGGCAAAGGGGAAACGGGGAACGCCAGCGGCATTTTCAATTTTCTCCGTAATATCGGGGGAAGCGTTGGAATCTCCGCTGCGAATACGATCGCTCAGCGTCATCTTCAAGCTCATCGCAATGACAATGTTCACTGGTATACGGGCGCAAGCTGGATGCTGCGTCGCCAACTCAATACTCTCACTGAACTAATGCAAAAGCATGCTGGCCCTGGCCGCTCAACTTTGCGCGCCCTCTCTATAACGAACTCAACACTGAATAGTCAGGCCCAGCTTTGGGCATACGTTGATGTGCTGCGTTATTTTGCGCTGACTTGCGCCATCTGTATACCGTTTGCTTTTTTACTGAAGAGGCCTAAAGCGGGTGCTAAAGGCGAGGCGTGACGGTGACTAAACGAGGGTTGGCGGCAATTTGAATCGACGCTCTTTGAGGCTGGCATTGAGAAGCGCTCGTAAATGCGATCTGTTCTGGCTATCGCGGTGGCCAGAACAGATCGCATTCGGCGGTAGAGATAAGCGGTTTGCTTTGATCAGAGCCTGCTACGCCCTCTGCCGAAGAGCAGGAAGAGGATGAGGATCAACAGAAGCAAACTAAGTCCGCCGCCACCGTAATAACCTATGCCGGGACCCATGTAGTAGCCGCCTCCGCCTGCGAGCAATAGGAGAATTATCAGAAGAAGAATCAATTGCATGGACAGCCGCCCTTGCTGGGACCAATTCCACAGTCCCACGTAAAGTGGAAGTTGATGACAATATTGCGCATCAATATAGAACTGAAGAGATAGATGAAAACTGATTCAAAGAGGATGTCTCAGGGATCATCCAACGCGCGAAAAATTTCATTATCTAAAAATCTCCTATCCAGGGAATAAACGTCGAATCGCTATTGGACAGCGATGAGATAAATCTGCTGTGTTATGTCTCTCTGCAGCCGTACTGCGTTGCGCGTGCTGCCGAAGACGATCGCACCACCGGCTGTGGCTGGCCATGTATTGTTGCCGCGACCATTGAGGAGAGATCCCGCACTCCAGCCCATGTCCTTATGTAGACCGCCGTCCGCACTTATCTGCGCGTCGCTTCGATCAATGGTGCTCTGCAACGCCGCATCGATCTGACAGCGGCCGTCGGAGATCCGACAAATTCCTCGTTGGCTCATTCATGCCGTAGGGAGCGATCGGGTTTCATGCCGCGAGATCTGTGCCGAAGCATGAGAGTGATGCGATGCGAGCCCCTATGAAAAGCCAATCTTCATCTGCGACTCTGAGTGTCGCGGGAGACTTTGGCTTGCTCACTTCTATATAAGCGAAGGGGCAGAAAATCAGGGTCTGCATGCCGCCAGGCTAGTTGAACCTGTCGTTCAGCTTCGGCTGCGCCCTTCGAATCGCCTATTCGGTGCAGAGCCCTGCTCAGTTGTAATGCGGCCAGAGGGACATAAGGGGAGTCCGGTACCAGCGCACGATGCTCCAGAACTTTACGAAATTCGCTTACAGCCTGCTCTGGATGTCCAGCATCTTCATACGCTAGGCCACGATAATAGGCGGGGGCTAAAGCGAGAGCGCTGCATCCGTCGTAAGGGCGGACAGCTTCGAGCGATTGAATCGCTGCCAGCGGGTTGTGCTTTTGCAACTGGATCGCGGCACGTATCGAGGGCAGTTCGGCATCATTGAGAATGGTGTCGAGCGGAGCCTGGCCAGAGGCCTTTACCGCCTTTGACTCTGCAAGTGCGGTCTCTCCGCTGCGAGCCAGCGCTAAGGCGGCTAAGGCTTCGATACTCATATCGTCCGGAGCAAGCCGCAATGCGTCGAGAGCAAGTGTGCGCGCCTGGCGCGGATATCCAAACTCAGCCTCCAGATCCGCTTCGTCCACATCCACAGTTGCAGCCAATTCGGAAAATCCCTGCGCCAAGGCAGCCTGACGCGCTTGCGCGAAGAACTTTCTTCCCAGGCTGAGTTTTCCCTGATACATGGCGACCCAGGCTACATCATCCAGCAGTTCGCTTTCCGCAGTATTTCCGTGTGCCGATCGAATCTGCTCTTCCATCGCACCTTCATCATTCTGTTGAAAGGCGAGCAGGTAACAAGCCGCATGCAGCATGGCGCTGTTGCTTTTTGGGGCTGGTTCGCTGATGCAAAGGGTTCGCAGGGCGTTTTGTTCGCCTGTTTCGAGATACACCCGCGCAAGTATGGCCTTGGAGAGTGAGGACGCCGCATCCAACTGCACGGCAGTGAGCGCGATACTCTTGGCTTTCTCCGGTTGGCCCAGTTCCAGATATTCGATAGCGAGATTCTCATACGGAGATGAGTCCCGAGGGTAGAGCGAGCGCCATAGCTCGTACGCTTCGATCGTGCGCTGTGTCTGTCCTGAGATCGAGTAGTAGTGCGCCGCGATATAGAGCCGTTCGCGATCCGCGGTGTGTTCTCTCAGGTCAAATGCTTTTTGGTAGTACACGGCACTTTGAGTCAACTCTGCCGCATTGGAGTAGATGGTGCCGAGACGGGCATAGGCCATTGCGAAGTTAGGGTCCAGATCGACGGCAAGCTTGTAATCGCGAATAGCATCGAACTCCTGGCCGATGTTGCGCTTCTCCTCGCCAAGCGTGAAAGCCCTGAGCGCCGCCAGGGACGAGGTTGTGGCCTGAGCCAGCGGCACGTTGAATCTCTGGAGCGAGGCCGCAGGTTCGCCGAGGTTCTTCCGCAGTTGATCCGTTGCCTGGTCGAGGGCGGTGATCACGGTGTCTCGGCTCCCCGCCTTGACTGTCTGGCTCACCAGGAGGTGGCCGGTTGCGCAACTATGCGCGGCAGTCGTAACTTCGTAGCCTGAGCTTCGGGATGCGATTGACCCTGTGATCAAGACCTTGCCGCCGAGGGACAGGCAGCCCTTCTGCAATTGCGGAAGCGACGCCGAAGCCGGCTCGGAAACCAGCCTCAGGAGGTTTTGATCGGGAACCAGGTTCAGATACGGTGATTCCTCCAGCTTGACTCGGAAAGCATGCTCCAGACCATCGTAGGAATTATCACCGGAGAGATTGGTGAAGCCGCCGAGCACAACCTGGTCCGAACGGCTAATCTGCGAGATGCTCGGGCGCCGGTAAAAGAATAAGGCACCCACGGCAATGGCGAAGAGAACTAAAAGGGAAGTCAGGCCAATACGGAAATAGCGCTGCCGGATTTGTGTCTCAGCAGTCTTCGGTGCTGGCGTATCGGTGAGCGCGAGAGCCGCCGGAGAGGGTAGAGCGGATGCAGCCGATGCGGAGGCGAGAGTTAAGTCAGGAGCGAGCTCAACGGAGCCGGGCACAGCAGGGGTCTCGGCTGGAGAGTTGAAGAATGGCTCAACCTCGCCATTGAATCTGTAGCCGCGTCGCCGGATCGTCTCTATATATTGTGTCGCGCCAGCTTTTTCTCCCAGAGCCTCGCGCAGCTTCGCTGCAGCCACGTGCAGGCCATTGTCGAGTTCGCCGAAGATCCGGTCACTCCACAGACGGCTGTGCAACGTCTCCTTGGTGACCGCCTCGCCTGGCGACTCCAGCAATACGAGTAGTAGCTGGAATGGAAGCTCTTCGATTCGCACGCGTTTTTCGCCGCGCAGCAAAAGACCTTTTCGAGGCCAAACCTCGAATTGGCCGAACCGATAGCCATCACATACGGATTGGGGCGTCTCGGAAGAAATAATGTTTTTAGGATACCAAAGCTCCAAAAGTTCACTTCTTTCCTGTCGGAGAAAGACCGTTGAGCATTTTTCGGATTGACGAAATTGTGCACATGAAGAAACAAAAGGATTTATTGCTTAAGAATGCCTTAAGTATAAGTTTTGTTGACTCAATTGCAACAAAGCGTTTTTCTGGATTCAGCTTTTGATGACACACGGCTTTTGGGTTCCGCGTCCAGAGATTGCTTTGCAAGAGCTTCGATCCGGTCGCTCCAAACGCCCGCTGTTTCTCTTTACACCGCTGACTTCTTAACTTTCTGCCAAGGATGAACAACGTGAAACCTATTCCATTCCGTGCGCTGTTCCTTCGTCTATGCCTGGGGACGGTGTTTGTTGCAACTACCGCGCTAGCGCAATCCAACGCTCCTGACTCCCAGACTGTTCGGCCTCCGGCAGCACAGCAGGATCGGGTTCGCGGCCCGGTGAAGGATGAGCAGCGCACTGTTCTTACGGGGCAGACGCGTCGAATGGATCACGCGGCCGTGGATCTGGGTGAGGTATCGCCATCCCTCTCGACGGGGAGAATGGTGCTGTGGCTCCGCCGAAGTGCCGATCAGCAGGCTCACCTAGGTCAATTTTTCAGCCAGGTGCAGGATCCTAAATCGGCGAATTATCGCCATTGGCTGACCCCGGCAAGTTATGGTGCCGCTTACGGCGTCTCGGACAACGACCTGGCGGCGGTGGAACAGTGGTTGAAAGCCAGCGGGCTCAAGGTGGAAAAGATTGCAGAGGGGCGTAATGCCATTCTCTTCTCCGGTACGGCTGGAGATCTGACGCATGCGTTTCATACCAGCATTCACAGGTACACGATTGGCCAGCAGAGACATTTGGCCAACGCAAACGATCCTGAGGTTCCAACGGCGCTCGCTCCGGTCATCGCTGGCATCTCGCCTATGAACGATTTTCGCGCCAAGCCTCTACACGTGCTTCGAAGCCCAGCTCGTTACGATGCTGCCTCACACCGGATGCAACCGGCCCTGACCGGCGGTTCCAACGGGGACTATGCTCTTTACGTCACGCCGGCTGACGCCTCCATCATCTACGACACGCCGAACAAGAACTTCAATGCTGCGGCGACGCAGACGCTCGATGGATCTGGCGTTACGATCGGTATCGTTGGCTACTCAGCGCTGGCAATGGCCGATGTGCAGAACTATCGCACAGCCTTTTTGCCTGCAAGCGCAGCCAGCAATCTTCCGACGCAGATCCTCGACGGCGGTATAGACCCGGGTGTCTTGGACGGAGATACCGCTTCCGAAGGCTTGTTGGATGTCGAAATCGCTGGCGGACTTGCACCAGGCGCAACGATCGATTACTACTACGCAGATTCCACAGATCTGTCAGATGGTCTCGTCCTGGCCGGACTCCGCGCGCTTGAAGATAACAAGGTTAATATTTTGAGCGCGAGCTATGGGGAGTGCGAATCCGATCTCGGACTTGGCGGCAATCTTGAATGGTCGGAGCTCTGGCAGCAAGCAGCAGCCCAGGGCATTTCGGTCACGGTGTCTACAGGCGACTCCGGCTCGGCTTCCTGCGACACGTCGGTGGCGCCACTCCTGGCTTCGCATGGGCTTTCGGTAAGCGGCCTTTCCTCCACGCCCTACAACATCGCCGTGGGCGGGACCGATTACTACTCGCTTGTCAACAACTTCAGCAACTACGTAAACACTGCGAGCTCGGGAAACTATCCGTATTACGCAACAGCACTCGGCTATATCCCGGAGAATCCGTGGAACGACTCCTCATCGGTAGTGGGGAACAGCTTTACCTTGAATATGCCCACGTACGATGGGGTTGGGGATACCAATATCATTGCCGCCGGCGGCGGCCTGAGCAGCCAGGCAGTCTGCTTGGGTTATTTGACCTCGGACGGTAGCTGCTCACAGACCTTGTCGGGTTATACCCAGCCTCCTTACCAGACTGGTTTCCAGCAGGTAAATCTGGTTCGATCCGTTCCAGATGTCTCTCTGCTGGCTGCCAATGGTTTTTACGGTGCGGCCTGGGTCTTCTGTTCCGACTCGACGATAGATGAGCAAGGCGGAGTTTATACCGACTGCCAGTCCGATGCGAGTGGGCATCTCCTCAATGACACTCCAATCGGATTGATCGGCGGAACCTCGGCAGCGGCCCCGGCTTTTGCCGGAATGCTGGCGATGATTTCGCAGTCGCAGGGCGGCGCACGCCTGGGACAAGCCGATACTGTTCTCTACAACCTGGCGCAGGACTATAACCCCTCGACCAGCAGCCCAGGCAAGTACCAGCGGGCCTTCCATGACGTAGTCATGGGCAATAATTCAGTCTATTGCGCGAGCGGTTCGCTGAACTGCGGCACGAATAATTTTCTGGAAGGGTATAACGCTACACCCAGCTACGACATGGCTTCTGGCCTCGGCAGCATCGATCTTTCGCAGCTGGTCAATCTATGGACCGCGACTAACTTTACCAGCACCACCAACACTCTCACCGCGGGTATTTCGAGCGACCCGTTGTCCAGCGCGCCAATCAGCGTGGTGCACGGCACACCGATCAATTTTTCAACCCTGGTAACGCCTGCCACTGCGACCGGACAGTTCAGCATCGTTTCGACGAACAGCATGAATGCCGCCAGCTACTCCGACTTTGGTGCGCTTGATGGAACCGGTACCGGGAATCTGACCACCAATGATCTTCCCGGCGGAACATACACCGTCTATGCCTACTATGCTGGCGATACGAGCCATACCGGCAGCCAGTCTTCCAGCGGCATCAACGTGACCATCAGCGCGGAATCGAGCACAACCACTCTTTCTTTTGGGACCAACGATCCAATCACCTATGCCATAAAAGAAGGAGTAAGTTCTGTTGCCTACGGCATGGGTACCTACGCTAATGCGCAGCCGTTTGGAAACAGCTCCACTGTGGACTACACAGGTACGCTGCTCCCGGACGGTATCGCCACGGGTAGCGTCAACTTCACATCCAGCAATGGCGTAACGCAATCGGCTGCGATCAATAGCCTCGGTTTCGCGCAGCTTTCCATCAGCTCACTCGCTCCCGGAACATATACCTACAAGGCGAGCTATCCAGGTGACTCAAGCTTTGCGACGAGCGCCAGCACCTCGCAGACGCTGACCGTCACCAAAGGGACGACCTCGTTTCAACTGCAGCCCAGCGCTACCGCTGTGAGCCCGGTTGGGCAGGTGACTGTCACTGCGATTCTGCAGACAGACAGCATCGCACTCTATCCCACAGGAAGCGTTTCGGCGCAGGCGAATGGCCATACCTATCCTCCCACCTCTTCTTTGCAGGGAAGCTCGAATGGGGCAGTCGCCAATCTTTTTACCTTTACAATCCCCACTTCTGACCTGATGCCAGGTTCTAACCTGGTTAGCGTCAGCTATGGGGGTGACACTAACTATCAGTCCACGAGCGGCAGCTTCAGCGTGACCTCTACTGGCAATACGGGCAGCTTTACGCTGAGCGGCCCGAGTCAGCCATTGGTGGTCGAAGCATCCCAGCAGAGCTCAACCACTATATCTGTGGCATCTTTGAATGGTTTTACCGGACAGGTGGAGTTGAGTTGCGCGGTGAGCGCCGCTCCGTCAGGACACACGCCTATCTGTCAGGCAGCTACAGCCACTGTTTACGGCAGCTTCGGAGCAAGCTCGATTGTTTCAGTAGCCACGTATGCTGATACGCCGATAGGCAACTACACCATCACCGTCACCGGCGTCAGTGGTCAGCTTAGCCAATCCGTGCAGATTCCGCTGCGGGTGACCAAAGGCCCCGGGTTCACACTCTCCTTCGCGGATCGTTCGATTTCCCTTAGTTCACCGGGTAAGTCGGCGAGCGAGGCGCTCTCCATCACACCGATTGAGGGCTTCACCGGAACCGTAACGCTCAACTGCATCGTTGCGCCAACGCCAACCTCCGGCAAGGCCCCTACCTGCGCTCTCCCGGACAGCATCAACCTGGGCTCCAGTCCCACGTCTGTCACTCTACAGATAGCCAGTGACAGCACCACGCTTCCAGGCTCCTACACGGTCGCTGTCACAGCAGTCTCGGGCGGAGTGCAACAGACGCTGGCTCTTCCGCTTGTTCTGCAGCAATTGGCCGTGACCCCAGGCTTCGACATGTCCGCGGCCAGCGGCACCGTATCGATTGCTCTCGCCGGGCAATCTGTAACCGACATGCTGTCGATTCGTCCCGCAGGCGGCTTTACGGGAGCTGTGCAGTTGAGCTGCGCGGTCTCCGGAGGCTCATCCTCTTCCGCAGCCCCCACCTGCACCGTGCCTGCTACTGCTTCTGTGACCGGCACAGCAGTGGTGAACGCGATGCTCACTGTGAACACCGCTGCTCCTACAACCAACGTGGCAAACGATACGCGCATGGCTGCTGGGAAAATCGGCGGGGTAGTGTTTGGCTGCCTGCTGATTTTCATCGCTCCAAAGCGAAGGAAATGGACTGCTCTGGGAGTGCTGCTTGTGGCGGCATGTGCCATGGCCGTAACAGCCTGCGGCGGCAATGGACATAGCAACCCTGGAACTGGTGGCTCCCCCGGAACTCCAACTGGCAGCTACATGGTTAAGGTCACAGCTTCCAGCGGCTCTATCAGCGCAACGACGCAGGTCAATGTCTCAGTTCAGTAAAGATGCAGCGGCAGGTATGCAACTGCCGCGTGTGGATGCTCTTGCACTGTATGGAAGACAAAGGCGCAATGCTTTCTACGATCACGGCCGAAAAATCGACTTTATTTGGGAAAGGTTCAAGCGAGATGAAAAGTAGGTTAGGTCTCTCCATCTTGTTGCTCATGGCATGGATACCAGTGATCGGTTGCGGCGGGTCGGGCAAATCCACTCTGCCCGCGCCCACCACCTATACCATCAAAGGTACAGTTGCAGGGGCCACTGGCGCAGGCCTGGTCCTGCAGAATAACGGTGGCAACGATTTAACGGTGAGTGCCAATGCCACCAGTTTCAGCTTCACCACTCCTGTCTCCGGCGGCGGTGTCTACAGCGTCACGGTGCTTTCGCAGCCTGCAGGCGCAAACTGCACAGTGAGCAAGGGCGATGGCCAGGCTATGGCCAACGTAACCAACGTCAGCGTCACGTGCTCACCGCAGTTCACCATTGGCGGCATCGTCAAGAGGCTCACAGGGCCTGGCCTGATTCTGCAGAATAATGGCGGAGACAATCTGGCTGTGAGCGCGAATGAGACCAGCTTTACCTTTGCCACTCCAGTTGCGGGCGGCAGCGCGTACAGTATCTCAATACTCATGCAACCAGTCGGTGAAAACTGCGTGGTGGCCAATGGAGCTGGGACAGCCAGCGCCAATGTGACGAATGCAACTGTTGTATGCACCCAGCTCTATGCCGTCGGTGGCACCATCAATGGCCTTCACGGCACAGGCCTGGTTCTGGAGGACAATGGCGGCAATAACCTGACCGTCGCAGCAGAAGCCACCAGCTTTAACTTCACCACGCCCCTGCCTGGCGGCAGCGCATACAGCGTTACCGTGCTCTCGCAGCCAGCCAGCGAGAGCTGCATCGTCTCCAACGGCAGCGGCACCGTCTCCACAGATATCGCCAACGTGAACATCGTCTGTGTCGGCGAGTGGTCGTGGATGAACGGCAGCAGTTCCGTCGGCTTGAACGGTGGAGTCTCAGGCGTATACGGCACCCTAGGAGCTTCCGCTCCGGCCAATCTTCCAGGAGGACGCGAACAATCCGGTACCTGGAAAGATGCCTCCGGAAACATCTGGCTCATGGGCGGATACGGGGAAGACACAACTGGCACAACGGGTCTGCTAAACGACCTCTGGAAGTTCGATCCCTCGAAGAGCGCCAGCGGCGAGTGGACCTGGGTCAGCGGCAACAGTGTCGCGCCACTCGGTATCCCCGAGGTAGCTCCAAACGGCGAACCTGGTGTCTACGGTACGCTCGGGAAGCCTGCGCCTGGCAACGCGCCCGGCGGCAGAGAGCAGATGGTGACATGGATTGACTCGGCAGGAAACCTCTGGCTCTTTGGCGGCATCGGCATCGACTCCGCTGGTCTGTATGGATACCTTAACGATCTCTGGGAGTTCAATCCCAATCTAGGCTCCAATGGCGAATGGGCCTGGATGGGCGGCAGCACCACCGTTCCCGAGCAGGAAGGTAACTCCGGTGTCTACGGCACGCTCGGCACACCATCGGCCAATAACATTCCCGGCGGCCGTTATGGCGGATACGCCTGGACCGATCCGTCTGGAAACTTCTGGCTTTTCGGTGGCAATGGCTTTGACTCGGTCGGAACCAATGCTTATCTAAACGATCTGTGGAAGTACACCCCCGGTGCGAACGGAGCCGCGGGCAAGTGGACATGGATAGGGGGCCTCGCTGTCGCTCCTATTAGCCCCTCTCCCTTCAGTCAAAGTGCAGCGCCCGGAGTCTACGGCACGCTCGGAAGCCAGGACACCGCCAACATTCCCGGAGGAAGATCTGCCGGCGTTACCTGGACCGATGCGTCAGGCAATCTCTGGCTTCTCGGCGGCCTCGGCGCAGACTCGGTCGATACCACTGGCTATCTGAACGACCTGTGGAAGTACACGCCAGGGGCCGAAGGAACTGCCGGCGAATGGACGTGGATGAGTGGCAGTAACACTATCGGGATAAATGGCGGCCAGCCCGGCGTCTATGGCGTTCTTGGTGTCGCTGATGCTGCTAACACCCCCGGAGCGCGCTTTAGTTCCGCAACCTGGATTGATGTCTCTGGTAGTTTCTGGCTGTTCGGTGGCCAGGGCTATGACTGGACCGGGGCATCGGGCTTCCTCAACGACCTCTGGGAGTACACACCAAGCGCGAAGAACGGCGGTCGCTGGACCTGGATGGGTGGCAGCAATGTCATTCCTCCCAATCCAGCCCAGGGCGTTGAGAGTGGTGAGCCGGGAGTCTACGGCACACTCGGTACGCCTGCCGCAACCAACACTCCGGGCGCTCGCATCGGCGCAATGCCATGGGTCGATTCCTCCGGCAATCTCTGGCTGTTCGGTGGCCAGGGCTACGACGGAGCTGGCTCCCAAGGCTACCTCAACGACTCCTGGATGTACCAACCGTAGATATACCAACAGTAAGGGTGCAGGCATGAACGAGGCGACAGTTGTAACGCAGAACTTTCGCGTTGCAACTGTCGCTTCAGCTTTCTGTCAGCTATTTTTTATCGATAGAAGCTCTATTCAATCCGCGACTATCATGAGCTGATCGCGCGTCAAAAGCGTATGCGGCATCGGGTGCCCATATCCAGGTTCTCGTCTCATCGTGAGAGGACTAGCACAAGCGGAAATTCTCAATTTCAAAGTAGCTTAGTTTTTTGTGTCAATGGCGTAGAAGGTTTGGCTCGAATCAGCGAACGGACGGTATTCCGATGGATAGCGGCAAAATCCACCGACAACCGCCGGTATCAATCAAACACGCCGGGCCTCATCGCATTAGCCTGATCAAACGATTACCTTTAAATCATGCAATAAGAATGTAGAGATTTTTGTGAGCGCACTCATTAAAAACAGTGGGTAATTGTGGGCAATACCTGCAACAGTCGAAGAGCGGGGAAATGCTGTAACGGTCATAATATGGACAACACATCACAATCATGAGTAATATTGAGCGGAGCAAAACTCCAGGTGCTAACCGACGGGTTGCAGGTTCGAGCCCTACATTAGGAGACAGAATTATTTCCCCTCCGGCGTCTCTGCAAGTCTTCTAAAAACTCACCGCATCTTAAAGAACAACGGATTAAGTGCGGCGCAAGACGTAATCGCGTCTCCTGACGTCTCACTCAGTCTGCCTAAAGCTGCGTTTATTGTAGGTATTTTTCACGTGTGCTCGCCTCACTACCGACATGGAGGCTAGAGCAACCCGAGTTCTCCTTGGGGTCTTTCGCCGCATAGTCCATTCATAGCGGCAACGATGCCGCAACTGAATGGACGCGATAGCGCTAACCTTATAGCCTGGATGTGTGTCCATGATCAGGCACTTGACGGCGGACATCGATTTGTCGAGCAGGTACGCTAAAATCACAGAAGTAACGGAAGAGTTCTCAGCATTATATTGATTCAGTATTTGGCCAGTATCGTGGGGTTCGACAGCAAGGCGTAGCAAAGAGGGGAAAATAAAAATGGACAATCAGAAGGTTTATCTCCTGGCAGAGTTGGCGATTCTGCCCAGCTTTTTAGACGAGGTCAAGGCAATATTCAGAGAAGCCATCGGCCCGGCGCTTCAGGAGCCTGGTTGCGAAGCTCTGTTCGAGACCTCGCGCGACGGTGATCCATATAAGTTTGTTTTCTTCGAGGTGTTTTCTTCTCCGGAAGCACATCGGATTCACCTTGAGCAGGACTATACGAAACGCATGTTTTCTGCTCTTGAGGGCAAGTTAGCCAGTGCACCCGTTATGACGAAATTGAATCCATTGTGGCCTGATCTCTTTTGAGCGATCGCTGACACGCCCTAGCCAGTTGACGATTTTGCCGTGCTTCTCGCGATCTCTTCGTGTGTGACCGAGCCAGACCGGTGACATCGTAAATTGCCTTACCCTGGTGTTGAGCAGCATTCCTGCGGCCGTTCTCGCGTAGTCTTCGCGAGACACATACGACCGGCCCTGCGACTGCGCGCGGAAACCTGTTTGCCGGTCTTGAAAGCAAACTGCGCAAACCTGAGGATGACTTCCGCGTAGAGGTTGTTCCGCAGGATCGTCCAGTCGAGTCCGCTCTCAAAGATTGCGGCTTCGGTCCAGAAATGATCATCCGTGATCGAGTTTCCAACGGTTGGGTGGGCATCGGGGATCATGTATAGAGGATGTGCTCCACGCCAGCGCTCGTTGCAGCGTGTATGGCAGCCCGGTGTTGCTTCACATGCACATCCGGCGCGTGAAGTGAGTCAGTGCTGATGAGGACTCCGCCTCGTCTTCTCATGAAGAGACAGCGCAGACAGGCGAAAACTGGGGCGAACTGAATGCAATGAAAAGTGGGCTTCATCCAAGGCCTTTTGCCTGGGCTCCGTTGGGCAAGTCGGATTTCCCCGAATACACGGAGGAACTGATTCGTGTGCAATGGAGACGAAATGACTTCGATTGAGCTCCACATCGTCCGGCCTCATGGCATCGCGAAGCCGCCAGTCATTCTTTATCTTTATAGCTTCCTCGCCGACAGCGACCGCTTCGCTCAAAAGGCGTGGTGCCAATTCGTCACAAGAAATGGGTTTGCAGCTGTAGGCTTAGTCGGCGCTCTAACCCGGCCAGAGGTATCCCACGAGGCCTATGCGAGAGTGGTTTGTCAGCGAATTGCAGGAGTCTCTCGGAACATCGACGCACGATGTACAGATGATCATCGATTATCTTGCCAGCCACGGAGATGTCGACACCACGAAGGTTGGAGTGCTGGGCGAGGGGTCCGGAGGAGTAATCGCGATTCTTGCCGCAGATGCCGATTCGAGAATCGCGTTCGTTGATGCCATCAACCCCTCGGGAGATTGCCCGGATTGGCTCAAAGAGTCCGGTGTGGTGCCTGAAAAAGAGCGGGCGGAGTATCTCAAGCCTGAGTTCCTTCAGAGGGTGCCCATGCTGGATCTGGTGAAATATCTTCCGCACTTCAGTTCGGGCAGAATCCGCATCGAACAGGTGGCGGGTGAGCCGATAACGCCCAAGGATGTGCAGGCAAAGATCGCGGCAAGCGCTCCCTCCCTGAGCTTAGTAGTGCAATATGAGGACATGCGAACGCAGGTTCAGGCGTGGACGGCGCAGGAGTGGTGGCTCAAAAGCAACTGCAGTCTTCTTTCGCTCCTGCGGGTATGAACGCAAGTCAATGCCAAGCGCACGCTTACGATCATTATCGGGCTGCTTATGACTTTTCTCGGAGGCATCGCGCTCCCCTGTCGGGCCTATAACATTGGGGCTACCGATCCTACTGGAGCTGGATACCAAAGTATTCTTTCCCAGCTTATCTCCGCTGTCATGGGTCGTGGATGGTTTTGCGATGTCGCCATCGCCTCTATCCTGTCAGTGCTTGCACTTTCAGCTAACACTTCGTTTGCAGATTTCCCTCGTCTTACTCGGGCCATAGCCGAGAGCGATCACTTATCCCACATCTTCAAGATCCGTGGTCGCAGGTTTCTCTACTCTCATGGCATTTACGCGCTTGTCGGCTTTACTGCAATCCTGCTGGTTGGTTTTGGTGGGGTCACGGATCGCCCTATCCCGCTCTTCGCGATCGGAGCATTCCTGTCCTTTACGCTCTCGCAGGCTGGAATGGTTATTCATTGGAAGCGGTCCAATGAGTCCGGGCGTTTGCATCGCATGATCATCAACGGCTTCGGCGCATTTGCAACAGGCGTTACGCTGATTGTCGTTCTGGTTGCGAAGTTTAGTGATGGCGCGTGGATCACCGTCATTCTGGTTCCACTTCTCATTCTGCTTATGTCGGCGGTAAAGCGTCACTATAAGGGAGTCGCTCGTACGATCTCCGTTGCCACTCCGATCAACGTTGCCAATCTTGAAGAGCCGTTGGTCATTGTGCCACTCGACCGTTGGACCCGCATCACGGAAAAGGGTCTTCGCTTTGCGTTGAAGATCAGCACTCACATAGAGGCGGTTCACGGCGATGCTGAGGAATGCTCGGCAGAAGTTCGAGCCATGTTTCAGCAGAATGTTGTTGTTCCGGTTCATGCAGCCGGCCTTGTTCCGCCGGAGCTTGTTCTGCTACAGTCTCCATACCGATTCGTTCTAATGCCGTTGGTGGAGCACATCCTCGAAGCGGAACGCACGCACCCGAACCGCCAAATCGCCGTGCTAATTCCAGAGCTCGTTGTGCGGCGCTGGTGGCAGACGCCGCTGCACAACCAACGGGCTCAACTCTTCAAGCTCTTGTTGCTTCTACGTGGCAACCAGCGCATCATTGTCATCAATATTCCCTGGTATCTGTAACGCCCGTCGTTCACGCAATATCTTCTCAGGAACCTCATGAGCCGTACCGTTGCCATTTCGATTCTCATCCTCGCTGCGGCCCTGGAGGCGACTGGCGATGCCATTATCCGTATGGGTCTTCATACGCATTCCATATCTCATCGAATCGTACTATTCCTGCTTGCGGCCTTGATTTTGTTTGCGTATGGCTGGAGTGTGAATGTACCACCCTGGGACTTTGGAAAGCTCTTAGGCTTGTATGTAGTGTTTTTCTTCCTCTTCGCGCAACTGCTCTCCTGGATCCTGTTCAAGCAGGTTCCATCTCTCTCGGTCATTGTCGGCGGTGTCCTGATCCTGGCTGGTGGAGTGGTCATCTCGCTTGGCAAAGTCTAGCGGGAGTTCGGTGAGCCGCTGACAACCGTGCGGTACTACTGATTCGATGGCTATCAACTCTTGGACGGCTGTTGCCAAACCGCAGATGGCAGAGATAGTGGTTTATCTTATAAGCCGTGAAACCTGTGTTCTTGCCTTCTGTTTTATTGAGAACAATCAGTCAAACGAGAATAGTCAAACGAGAAATTACCGGGCTAGTACTCCAGTATCGATCCAGTGTGTACGCGGCTCTCGGCAAGGTCCAGTTCATGTTGTAGAGTTCGTAACACGTCGTCGTTAATCTGCTCCTCGTCGCGAAGACGAATCAGGGCTTCCCGTTCTACCTGAAGTACCGACAACAGGGCCTCCTTCCGCACGGGGCGATCGATCAATTCTTGCGGTTCTACTTCCTGCTCCGCTGGAAGTGCATCCAATCTTCTTTGATATCCGGCAATCAACTCGCTGAGCATTTTTGAATGGCTTCGGTTCTTTGATCGCTTACGGCTTAAATGGGTGATCGCTTCTCTCAACAGGACGCGTCTTGCCTCATGTTCTTCATGGTCATTTGAATCGGTCTGGCACAGCCCCAAGACTCGAATCAACCATGGCATCGTGAGACCTTGTAGAACAAGCGTGGCAAACATCAGGCAGAATGCCAGATAGATAATCATGTTTCTTTGCGGAAACGGCCTTCCTCCGAAACCTGTGAAGGGCAACGAGATTGCAGCGGCGAGAGAGAGCACGCCACGCATTCCTCCCCATCCGATGATGAAGATGGTTGCGGGCCGTGGCGGATCTGTTTCTATCTTTTGCACCCACCGGCGCAATGCATAGGAAAGGTAGGTTTCTCCATAAACCCAGGCCATGCGCACAGCTATCATGGCAATGCTGAATCCGATGCCATATTTCAGGAGCACGGAATGGCTCATACCAGTGATCTGTGTCATGACATAGGGTAGTTGCAGGCCCATCAGAACGAATACGATCCCGTTCAGCACGAAGGTAAGCGCATCCCACACTGCCGTAGCCTGAAGGCGTACTCTGGGTGACATGTAGGTGGTGCTTTTGCGACTCATGTACATGCCGCAGGCGATCACGGCCATGACTCCCGAAACCCTCATACGTGCGCCGAGAAGATAGGTGGCATAGGGGACGAGAATGCTGATGACGATCTCGATGCCACTATCGTCGACCCACCGTTCAAACCATGCCACAAGCGCTCCGACCGCGAGGCCTATCATTACACCGCCTGCGGTCAAATACACTAACCGTCCTATGCTCTCAACAGCGGATGGTGTTCTTCCTGTCACCAGTATCAAGAGACCAAACTGCAGAGCCACAAGCCCTGTGCCATCATTTACGAGGCTTTCGGCTTCAAGAATGTCGACAATCTGTTGAGGAAGCCCGACCCGCCGAGCTATGGATGTGGCCGCGATCGCGTCTGTTGCAGCCACAACCGCGCCGAGCAGAACGGCGGATTTCCAGTCGAATCCGGGGAGCAGTTTTCCAGCTACAATCGCTAAACCAACAATCGTGAAGAGCACCAAGCCGACCGCAAGCATGGCGATACGCGAAAAGTTTCGCTGAAATTCTCTCCATGAGAGAGCCCATGCCGCTGCGTAAAGCAGGGGAGGAAGAAATACAAGAAAAACGACATCCGGGTTCAGATCGACGCGCGGCATTCCGGGCAGAAAACTCAGAATTAAGCCGGCGATGACCAGCAGAATGGGATAAGGAACCCGAAGTCGGCGCGCCAAGCCCGCGAAGAGGGCAACGAATAAGAGGAGCAAAAGAAACAATGCTTCGACCGATTGCACTCCGCTGCCGCTGGCCGTCATGCAGCCGCTCCCAATAACATGAGAGTCTGAACATCCTTGAGGCATTTGGTCGAAGAAAGCATCTCCATATTATCTCGCGTCCATGAAGAACTTCCTCGATATTCGATCTTCAATTACGGGTGGTTGTGAACACCAGAAACTACAGATGATAGCGAGGTTCTGAACGGCTATGTACATACCGCCATTAAGACATGCAACTGCGCAATCTAAGTCGCGCATCATCCACTACGGAGATTGAGCTTTCTTGCCGTCCCTTTGCGGGGCTGCTATGCTGAATGCATGAAGTTTTGCTCCCAGAAGACCGCGGTTTGTTGTACGGCATGTATGTGCCGCTGCGCACGCTTGTCTTCTGGCATGAGGAGAATGCTAAGCCAATAGGCTGATTTCATTCGTATCCTTCTCAACGACCCACCGCCAGAAGTTGATCTGGCAGGTGGGTTTTCTGTTTTGGGCCCAACAAGGAGAGAAACCAGAGTGAGTGTTCCCGAAATCCAAGCTGAAGATCTTAAGAGCCGGCTCGATCATGGCGACAATCTTTTCCTGCTCGATGTTCGCGATGAGTATGAGTACGAGATATCCAATATAGGGGGGCATCTGATTCCTCTGCCCGAACTGCCCAGGCGATTGAATGAGCTGAACGTTCGCCAAGAGATCGTGGCTGTCTGCAAGATGGGGCCGCGGGGAGTGAAGGCTGTGGAACTCCTGCAAAAGAAGGGGTTTATGAATGTCAGCAATCTGCGTGGTGGGATTCACGCGTGGTCTGACCGGGTGGATCATAGCGTTCGCAAGTATTGAGTCGAAGACTGACTGGCGCCTGGGCTGGTCGCGCTCCAGCCAGGCATTGGGCTGATTCACAACGACTGTCGGAGAGGCTGCACTCCTTATGCCGCAGCTTGCCGTGCTCGTATACAATCAGTCCGTCAGTGAAGATTGTTATCTAAAAGGAGTTCCCGGTGCCTGAAACAACCACGCGCGTTTCCTTAGGCGAACAGGCGGCATCTCAGCTTGCAAATGTCACCAAGACTGCACCGATTTATGGCGCTACCACCCCTCGCTGGCTTGTGAGATTGCTGGACTGGAAACCGTTGGAAGCTGGCATCTTCCGCCGTAATCGCGTGGTGGATGCAAAGGCAATCGAAGTTCTCTGCGGGCATGTGGATGAGTCTGTGATTCCTGGCACTTATGCCGAATACGAAGAGACTCCCCGCGAATATCGTTTGAGCAGTATCAATGCGCTACTGAATGTCGATACGCGGATTGGAGATCTATTTAGCAATCCTTACGACCAGGTTCGCGAGCAGTTGCGGGTGACGATTGAGAGTGTAAAAGAGCGGCAGGAAAATGAGTTGCTCAACAACGCTGACTATGGCCTGCTGCACAACGTGCCGGACTCTCAGCGGATCTCGACGCGGAACGGTGCGCCCACCCCTGATGATCTGGACGAACTGCTGACAAAGGTCTGGAAGGAACCCTCCTTCTTTGTCGCCCATCCGCGTACGATCGCGGCGTTTGGCCGGGAATGCACCCGGCGTGGCGTACCACCGCCGACAGTCAATCTCTTTGGCAATCCGTTCCTTACCTGGCGCGGAGTTCCACTTATCCCCACAGATAAGGTTCACGTTTCCGGGAAGGTACCCAAATCGAAGATTCTCCTCATTCGTGTAGGAGAGCGCAAGCAGGGCGTGATTGGTCTCTTTCAACCCGGCTTGACCGGTGAGCAGAGCCCCGGGCTCTCGGTACGCTTCATGGGAATCAACGATCGCGCGCTTGCGTCTTATCTGATTTCGCTCTATTGCTCGGCATCGGTATTGGCCGATGATGCGATCGCCGTGCTCGATGATGTCGAGGTTGGACGCTACCATGAGTACAAGTGAGTCTGAGCTTGGTGGATTTGGGCCGGGGCTAGATCGGCAGGCTGGTTCGTCGCCCATAGCGGATTTCCGAGCCGCGAGTCCCTTCGATCCATCAACACTGGCGCGCATGGCGAATGAGTTCTTCTCGGCAGCGCCTGAGGGAGTCTCTTCGCCGTCACAGTTCGTGCCGGCGGATGCCCCAGTCGATCCAACATCCTTCTCTCCGATATCCGCATCGACACCTTCTTCGGTTCCGGCTGCACGGCCTGAGGTTTCGCTGCCGAGTGATCCGCATTTTCCTGGTATTCCAGCAAGCGCTGGACCTGCGTCTGTCACCCCGGTGACTGCGCCGGTTCAGGCGACTCCACCGGCGATTCCGGGCGCGTTGGGATCATCCGTGCCGTCTCAGCCGTCCGCAAGTTTTGGGGCGTTCTCGTTTCTTCAGGACACACGGCCAATCGTCGCCGATCGCGAGGTAGTCCCGACGCCTGCCTATCCTCAGGCCAGACCGATTACGGAGTTTGATCGCCCAGAGTCGGCAGCGTTTGGCGACCCGTTTTCACTTGAAGAAAAGTCTGTTTTGCCGCGAGGGTTCGACGTCGCCCAACCGCCTTCGCCCAGCGCACCAGGTTCTTTTGGCTTTGCGGATTCATCGGCGTTTCCAGCCTTTTCATTTCTCGAAGAGGCGAGGCCTTTGTTTTCTTATCCGCCTTCCATTCCGGGGCCGGTGCCCGCTTTGCCCGAAAAAGAATTGCCGACGCAGAAAGTTCCGGCCGCTCCGCAAACACCCAATCTTTACAATGCTGGCGCTGATCTATACTCGATTCCTAAGTCACCCTTCAGCTTTCTCAGCGAGGTACGCGCGATCGCACCGACTGAGGCTGTGTCCACGCACGAACCTGTCGGGAACGAACCGGATGTTCCAAGGGACTTGAATCTCTCTTCGTATTCCTTCGACGCTGAGGCGCTCAAACGTGACTTTCCTATTCTGCGCGAGCGTGTGAACGGGCGTCCGCTTGTCTGGCTCGATAACGCTGCTACAACGCAGAAACCTCAAAGTGTGATTGACCGGCTCAAGTACTTTTATGAGCACGAGAACTCCAACGTACATCGCGCGGCCCACGAGCTGGCGGCCCGCGCGACCGACGCTTACGAGTCGGCGCGAGAGAAAGTAAGACGATTCCTTAACGCGTCGTCCTCGCGAGAGATCATCTTCGTCCGCGGCGCGACTGAAGGTATCAATCTCATCGCGCAATCCTGGGGTTGGCAGAACATTCAAAAAGACGATGAGATCGTCATCACGTGGCTTGAGCACCATGCAAATATCGTTCCCTGGCAGATGCTTTGCTCAGAGAAGGGCGCTCGGCTACGCGTCGCACCGGTCGATTCAACCGGCCAGATACTGCTGGACGAATACGAAAAGTTACTCGGATCAAGGACGCGACTGGTCTCATTCACACACGTATCCAATGCATTGGGCGTAGTAACTCCCGCCCGCGAAATCATTGATGCGGCGCATCGTTATGGAGCCAAAGTGCTGCTCGATGGTGCACAGTCGGTCTCTCACATGCGAGTTGATGTGCAATCGCTTGACTGCGATTTCTTTGTCTTCTCTGGGCACAAGGTGTTTGCCCCGACAGGCATAGGAGTTGTCTACGGCAAGCCCGATGTTCTTGAGTATATGCCGCCCTGGCAGGGCGGCGGCAACATGATTCAGGATGTCACCTTTGAAAAGACCATCTATCAGGCTGCACCGCAGCGATTCGAGGCTGGTACCGGCAACATCGCAGACGCTGTCGGACTGGGCGCGGCGATAGATTACCTCGATCGCGCGGGGATGGAAAACATTACGCGCCATGAACATGGGCTTCTTGTTTACGCGACGGAAGCACTGCAGCAGATGCCAGGCTTGCGCATGATCGGTACGTCGAAAGAAAAGGCTGGAGTTCTCTCTTTTGTGATGGAAGGTTTTCGCACGGAAGAGGTTGGCAATTATCTGAATCGTAATGGGATTGCGGTTCGATCTGGGCACCATTGCGCGCAACCGATATTGCGTAGATTTGGATTGGAAAGCACAGTGCGCGCTTCGCTGGCCTTGTACAACACGTTCGAGGACATTGATGCGCTGGTCAGGGCGCTCTGGAATCTCAGGCTTGGACAAACCTCGATCGTCTGACAACGATATTGCCTCAAACTTATAGAGGTCTGGTGCTGCCTGCAGCTATCGAGGGAATGATTGATAGCGTGCCTGTGGTCTTAATGGTTGTTTGTTCTTCTCTGGTAGATAGTGCATGTCCTCATCATTCAGGTGGAGATTTGCAAAAGTTCGCAAATCTGAATGGTCTGATTGTCGAATCGCTTTTCTTCTTCTTTCGAACCGCTCAGAAGAAAAGCGTTGGTTATATCTGCCTTACCCTGCGTTACAGATGTAATTACGTAAGTGCAACCGAGCCAATGTGCTTCCTCAAAATCCGTTTTCGACCACTGCGCCGGGTGGTCGGGATGCGAGTGGTAGAAGCCTGCAATCTCCAACCCTTGTTGTGTAGCTTTGCGCTCAATCTTTACTAACTCCAGTGGCGCAATGTTGTAGCGATTGTGCGCTGAGTCGGTCCTCGTATTGTTCGCGCGCACTTCTGCGACTACGCGCATGCCCTCGGGCGTGGACTTGCCGAGGAGCGCTCCGCAGCACTCGTGAGGATAGGTCTCCTCTCCATGAGAGCGGATGGAATCATATACAGCCTGGGTTACGAACAATATGCTCACGCATCCTCCCAGAAACGCTCACTTAGGTACTTGTCGGCTGAATCCGGCATGATGGTCACGATCGTTGCATGTCGGCCTGCAGGTACTTCTTCCCGTGCGATTTGTTCGCTGGTGACAGCGGCTGCCGAAATACCGACTAACAAGCCTTCTTCGCGCACCAGGTACTTGGCCATCGCATAAGCTGCTTCGGTTTCAATCTCCAGATTTCATCATTCCAAAATGAATGGTTCTTCCTGATTTTACTCACGCTTTCGCTCACTGACTCGGAGTCTATCGCATCTGGTGATCTGTTATTTATGTTGACGCACGTTTGCGCGGTGAAGGGAATTACGCTATTGTCAGGATGACGCGATGTTGATGAAAAATCCAACGCGACTTACCTGTTGTCTCTGCCCGGACTGATACCCCATTTTGCTTATACTCCGTAGTGCTCGCTTTATAGCGTTCACTTAGACAGCTTCGCGGAAGTCTCAGCATTTTTGCCCAGGCTTCTCGCTTCGACGAATGGGAGTAAGGAATCTGCCGACACTTATTGTCTTTGCATGCCACCGAGGTTGTGGTACTGATCCTTGACCTCAACGATCAGACCCTCCTTCCACCACGCCGATTGACATCTCTATCCAAAACTAATCGACAAACTTACGTTAACCGCATACCCAAGGAGAACTAAATTGAAAACCACAAAAAGTCTCTTTCGAGCACTCGTCGCAGCGGCCGCTTTAGCGGTTGTTTCAATCAGTGCTCAGGCTGCAACGATCCATTTCAAAACGGAGTTGAAGGCGTCGTCCGAGGTTCCGCCCAAGGACAGTGCAGGCACGGGTACCCTAACTGGAACACTCGATACGGAGACCAATGAATTCAAGTATCACGTTGAGTTCAGTGGGCTGACTGGCCCAGTTGTCGCAGCGCATTTTCACGGACCAGCTGCCGAGGGAGTGAATGCAAAGCCGCAGGTCCCTATCAAGGGCAGTCCGATTGCGAGCCCAATCGAAGGCAAGGCAAAGCTTACACCAGAGCAGGCGAAAGACCTGGTCGACGGTAAGTGGTATTTCAACCTGCATACCGCTGCGAATCCAGGCGGAGAAGTTCGCGGTCAGGTTGTGAAGGCTGAGTAGCTGCATAAAAGCGAGGTGAGAGAGCTTGCTCTCTCACCTCGCGACGATGATTACGATAGTGCCGCAGCAAACGAGCTCAGTACCGATCGCTCGAAAGCTCATGACGAAAAGACCGTTCAACGAAGCAGAACTCGCCCCTTACTGAACAGTAACCACAACAGTAGCCGATGCCGTGATCTTGGTGTTGGAAGCATCTGTTCCTGTCACTGTAAAGGTGTAGTTTCCAGCCGTTGTGCCCGGAGTGGAGGGTGGCGGGGTGCTGTTACTGCCACCTCCGCAGCCCGTAGCTGCTGTGGCGATGAGGATCAAAACCAGGCCCAATCCTGCAATCCATCGTCGACGTCTGGCCGGTACGCCAAAGATGAGGACCACCGCTAACGCTGCGATGCCGCCAGACCAGCGCATTCTTTGTCCAGGCTGGGGCTGTTGGAGCAGCGCTGCGTTACTGGCCGCCGTCGTTTGCACCGTGAGGACGGAGCTTCCAGTGCTGCCGGAAGCAATGGTGACGCTGGCCGGAGCTAGACTGCAGGTCGGCAGATTCTGCGCCCCGGCTGCAGATGCGGTCAGGGAACAGGCCAGATTCAGGGTGCCGGAGTAGGTGCTGCCTGCCGAAAGAGTCGCTGTGCTGGTAGTGCTGCCGCCGGGCGAGATAGCCGGCGGGGTCGGCAGGGTGATTGTAATTTGAGAGACGGTGACAGTGGCGCTACCACTTGCAAAGTCGTATGTAGCATCTCCGGAGTAACTCGCCGAAATGGTATTGGCTCCGGATGCCAGCGTCCCTGCGGGTATCTTGAAAGTCGCCGCTCCACTGCTTAGCGTCTGTGTCGAATTATAGGAGGCGCCGGCAAGAGTTATCGTGCCGGTGGGCGTGGGTTGTCCACTTCCGCCCGCTACGGAAACAGTCATGCTTACAGCCTGCTGATCCGTGATGGTGGATGCGGAGGGCGTCACGGTCACCGTCGCCGCAGCTGTGCCTACGGCCACCCCCTGGATCGTATACATGGCCGAAGCCACTGCGCTCGACGTATATCCCGGTGCCACCGCAATTGCCTCCAGCGTTTCGGTTCTGGAGACGGTGATGGAACCGCCATACTTGGTCGAGCTTATGGTTGGCGTCGTGCCATCCGTGGTGTAGTAGATGGCGGCGCCAGTTGTGGCATCGGTAATGCTTACCGTTTGCGTGTTCGTATAGGTACCGGCCGGGACGCTGAATACGGGGGGGGCTGCTGTGCTGGTCGAGGAGGCGAATGTCACCTTCCGGACTCGAAAGTTTCCTTCGTCGGCAATGTAGAGATCGCCGGCGGCATCGAACGTAATGCCTTGCGGGGACGAAATCTCGGCGAGGGTTGCCGGTCCGCCGTCGCCGGCGAAACCCGGATTTGCAATACCGGCTACCCTGGTGATTATGCCTGTCCCTGCCGCGATTTTGCGGATCGATGCCGACGGGTTGGAGAGATACAGGTTGCCGGCCGAATCCGTCGTGAGAGACGTCGCAGTAACCTCGGCCTCGGTTGCCGGACCTCCATCACCACTATCGCCGTTCACGTCTCCATCACCTGCGACTGTGGTGATCACTCCGGTGCCCGCCGCTACCTTGCGGATTCGCCCTACAGCCGAAGTTGCAATATACAGGTTTCCAGCGCTGTCGAACGCTAGCCAGTTCGGTTCGGTGACCGTGGCGCTGGTAGCTGCACCGCCATCGCCGCTGAACCCGACCTCTCCGTTTCCGGCGACCGTGGTAATGATGCCCGTGCTGCCGGACACCATTCGGACGTCATTGGAGCCGGTCTCCGCGATGTACAAGTTGCCGGCGGCATCCAGCGCAACGCTGGAGGGGTTGTTCAGTGCTGCGGCGGTCGCTAGGCCGCCGTTTCCGTTATTGGAATTGAAGACCGAGCCGGGTTGCCCGTTCCCGGCAACTGTGCTGATCAATCCTGTGCCAGCTGCCACTTTGCGGACCACATTATTGTAAGAATCGGCGATATAGAGATCGCCAGCGCTATCGAACGCAATTCCCATTGGATCGCTGAGCGTGGCGGCTGTGGCAGGGCCACCGTCTCCGCTGTATCCGTATATGCCGGTACCAGCGTATACAGAGATATCGCCCGTCTTCGCCGAAACCATCCAAATCACGAAGCTATATGCATCGGCGAAGTATACGTTCCCCGATCGATCTACTGCCATGCCTTCCGGGGCGTTGATTTGTGCGCTGGTAGCCGGTCCACCGGCTCCGCTATATCCGTATGCGCCGCTGCCGGCAAAGGTGGAGATTGTCGCGGCAGTTGGTGCAAGGATGGTATAGGCGGCTGTCACCGGAGCGCTGGCCAGATAGCCTGGAGCAACCGCAATCGCCCCAATCTTGACGCTCCCGGTGACATCGATGGGACCATTGTAAGCTGGTGCGTTGGTACTGGTGCTGGGAGCAGTCCCGTTCAGGGTCAAATAAATCTCAGCCCCCGGCGTGGCATCCGTGATGGTTACCGTTTGCGGAGAGGCGTAAGTGCCTGCCGTCACGCTCAACACCGGAGCGGCCGTTTGCGCGGTGGGTGGAAGATTGGCGACGGTGACTTTGCGGATGCGGCTCTCATTACTATCTGCGATATAAAGATTGCCTCCGCCGTCGACGGCAACGCCTTCCGGAGAGCAGAGCGCTACACTCGACGCCGGACCGCCGTCGCCTCCGAAGGAATAGCAGGGCGAGCCGGTTCCGTCTCCAACCGCCGTCGTGATGACCCCGTTACTGGCCGTCACCTTGCGAATGACGTAATTGTTCGTGTCGGCGATATAGAGGTTTCCGCTGTTATCCACCGCGACTGCTTCTGGTGAGTTGAGTTCGGCGCTGGTTGCCGGACCCCCGTCCCCGGTATAGCCGCCCGTATAGTTCTCGAGACTCGCTTTGCCCGCAACCGTGGTAATCACTCCGCTGCTCGCGTTCACGAGGCGGACGACATTGCTGAAAGTGTCGGCAATATAGAGATTCCCGGATGAATCCACTGCCACTCCGCTGGGAGACACAAATGAGGCGTTGATCGCCGGGCCGCCATCCCCCGCGTACCCGTATTGCCCGGAGCCAGCTACGGTAGTGATCATTCCAGTACTCGCGGTCACCTTGCGAACCCGCAGGTAACCGTATTCGGCAATGTAGAGATTGCCCTGCGCGTCCAATGCGATTCCATCCGGAGATCCCAGACCTGCACTGGTGGCGGGCCCGTTGTCGCCGCTATAGATCTGTACCCCATTGCCGGCATAGGTTGAGATTTTTCCCGTAGACGCCGCAATCTTGCGAATGACGTTGTTGCTGTAATCCGAGATATACACATTGCCGGCGGAATCGATCGCCACACTGCGCGGGGCTGAAAGCTGTGCGCTGGTGGCCGCGCCGCCATCGCCGCTGTAGCCAGCAATTCCATTTCCGGCTAGGGTTGAGATTGCTCCCGTGGATGCCGTAACTTTGCGCACCACGTTATTGCCCGAGTCGGCAATATAGAGATTGCCAGCCACGTCCCGCGCCGTTGCCGTCGGGTAGTTTAAATCGGATTCCGTCGCCATCCCACCATCGCCGCTGTAACCGGCGATTCCGTCCCCGGCAACTGTGTAGATAAAGGCCGCCGAAGATCCGTTGAGGATGTACTGCGCGCTCACCGGCACGCTCGTCGAATATCCGTAAGCCGCGACGGCCACCAGCGTCTCCGATGCGGTTACCTGGATGGGGCCGGTATAGAGCGTGGAACTCGTCGTCGGGTAGGCGCCGTTGGTAGTGTAGTAAATAGAGGTTTGCGGCGTAGACGTAGAAATCGTCACCGACTGCGCGCCGGAATATACACCTGCAGGCAGCGAAATCACCGGAGACGCGGGAGCAGGCAGGCTCAAGATGAAGAGCGTCGAGCTAATAGTGCTGGACTCATAGCCGGTGGCAACGGCAACCGCCGAGACAACTTCGACCTGAGCCGATACGGTGATCGGGCCCGTGTACTGGTTGGAAGTGAGGGTCGGCGAACTGCCGTCGGTGGTGTAGTAGATCGTTGTTCCAGGTGTTGCATCGGTGATTGTCACCGACTGAATGGAAGTGTAGGTTCCCATGCCCGGGGATATCACCGGCGTTGCGGCCTGAACCAACAAGGAAGTGGTGCCCGAGACGCTCGCAGTGTAGTTACTGTCTCCGGGATAGCTTGCATCCACCAGATGCGGAGCGGGACCGGTAGGAGAAATACTGTTAGCCGTCGCAGTCGCCGTTTGCGTGGGTTGAGTCAGCAGGATCGTTAGCGCGTTGTTGACGGTTTCCACACCGGCCAGATCTGGTCTTCCATCCCCGTTGAAATCCGCTGCGACGACATAGTTGGCGTCGGTGTAAATGCCTGCAGTTGCGGGAGGCGGTGTAACTGCTGTGAAGGTTCCATCCCCATTGCCAAGCAATAACAGTACTTCGTCGTTTCCAGTTGAAGCGGCCACGTCAGGTACGCCGTCTTCGTTGAAATCCGCGACTACCAGGTTTTGCGGCTCCGCTTGAGTCGTGGTGGTGACAATTCCCGTCTGGGCAAAGGTCCCATCCCCGTTGCCCAGGAAAGCGGTTATTGCTTCCTGGTAGTTGTTGGACACCACGAGGTCGAGCTTGCCATCGCCATTCAAATCCCCGATTGCGATTGAGGCCGTATTGGTGACAGAGGAGAACATCTCCCCGGTTCGGAATGTTCCATCTCCATTACCGAGCAAGACTTCGATCGTTCCGGTTCCATGCTGCGCGACCAGATCCAGAATGCCGTCCCCGTTTAGATCCGCCGCGGCTAGCGCCTGGGCGAATTCGTTTGGAATCGGGCCGGAGGTCGTCAGGGTAAAGGTGCCATCGCCTTTGCCCAGCAGAATTGTGAGGTTGCTTTGGTTGTAGATCGAAACGGCCAGATCTAGAATGCCATCGCCGTTGAAGTCAGCAACCACGATCGCTGTGGGTGACTGGCCCACGGCCGGGCTGGTTGCCGTCGGTGTAAAGGTTCCGTCGCCTTTGCCGAGCAGGATGGTCAGCGAACCTGTCACGCCTTCGCTGGCCACGGCCAGATCAGGTTTACCGTCGCCGTTGAAGTCGCCGACTGCTATCGCAAGCGCTTCAGAGCCGACCGCCGGGCTCTTGGCAGAGGGCGTGAACGTGCCATCCCCATTGCCAAGAAGAATTGTGACGGTGCTGCTGGATTGGTTCAACACGGCAAGATCGGCCTTACCGTCCAGGTTAAAATCTCCCACAACTGTGATAATCGGTCCGCTGCCTGTCGCAGGTGTCTGGGAGTTCAGCCAGGACCAGCCTGGTGTTGCGACTCCTAGAGTGGCCGTACTCAGCACCGCGTTGGAATAGCTGGTGTCTAGAAAGGACACGGTTCCGGTAGGCGATGGTGTTCCTCCCGTTTCCATTACGGTTGCGGTCAGGCTGTAATGTCCGATTGTGCCACTCTGCGCAATCGTGGTGGTGCTCGGATAAATTACACCAGCGGGAGGAGTGACCGTAAGCGCCAAGACTCCGGATGCGCTGGGCTGCCCGAAGCCGTTTTCGAGGAATACGGCTTTGTAACTATGCGCTCCAGGTCCGGGAACAAACTTGAACTCCGCCGATCCGTTGCTGGTGAGCTGGGCACTTCCCAGCAGGTGAATGTCGGTGCAATTGCCGGCCGATGCATCGCAGAAGTTGACCTGACCGGCCGTCACGGGGTTCGAGCCCGACTTCACTTCCGCGGTAAGCGTAACGATGCTTCCGGATGAAACCGTGATGACCGGAGAGCTACCGGAGGTGAGTGCAAGCGTGATCGCCGTCGCGGGTTGCTCTCCCCAGAGAGGCGTTGTACCCGACACGCTGGGGTTGTAGTTTTCATCGCCGGGATAGCTTGCGTCAACCAAATGCTCGCCTGTTGTCGCGATCACAACGCCCGTGGCCGTCGCCGTCGCGGTTTCCGTCGGCTGCGACAATAATACCGACACGGTGTCGTCGAAACTATTTACCACCACGATGTCAGCTTCGCCGTCCCCGTTGAAGTCCTCGACAGTAATTCCCACTGGTATGTTGCCGGTCGCCGGCGTCACTGCAGATGGAGTAAATGTGCCGTCTCCATTGCCCTGATAGATCGTTACGGTGTTGTTGTACGCATTGGGCAGCGCCAGGTCGGCTATGCCATCGCCGTTGAAGTCCCCGAAGGCAAGTGAGGACACCTGCTCAGGGAAGGATGGATCAAAGTCGGTTTCCGTAAAAGCGGCGCTCCCGTTGTTCAGGAAGATGGAGAGCGCGTTGCCGTCGGAATTCGCAATGGCCAGGTCCAGCCTGCCATCTCCATTGAAGTCTGCGACCACCACTGAGCTGGCCGCGATCCCGGTCTGCGGTGTCGGCCCCGCCAGGAAGGTGCCGTCTCCGTTGCCCAGAAGAATGCGTATCGGATCGCCATTGTTGTATTCGCAGTCATTGGTAAGAACAAGATCCGCTTTGTTGTCCCCATTGAAGTCTCCGCTCGCGATGCCCGGGAAACAGCCCATACTTGAAAGGGTGATCTGCGTGGAGGAAAAGGTTCCATCCCCTTTGCCTAGCAAGATCGAGATAATTCCGGAAAGGGGAGTCGACACAGCCATATCCGGGATTCCATCTCCATTGAAATCGGCCACGGTTACTGCGGCGGCATAAGGTACCACTGCTGGACCGGTTGCGACGGCCTTAAACGTGCTGTCTCCGTTGCCCAGAAAAATCGACAGGGTCGTGGCGTTCGAATAACTTGTGACTGCCAGGTCGAGCTTTCCGTCCCCATTGAAATCGGCCGCCACAATATACCCAGGAGAGGGAACCGTCAGTCGGTTCGCCGTAACGGAAAATGTCCCGTCTCCTTTGCCCAGAAGGATGGTTACCGTTGTGCCGCCGAAATCGCAGGTAGCCAAGTCGGGAATGCCATCGCCGTTGAAGTCGCCCACCGCTACCGCCTCCGGTTCGGAGCCTACTATTGGCGTCAGCAGATTGAGCCAGTTTAATCCTGGCGTACCGGCTCCAAAGTTCGCGGTTGCGAGGACCGCATTTCCGTTGCCGGTATCGAGAAAGCTGGCTGTTCCAGTGGGCGCAGGCTTCCCCCCCATTTCTGTTACCGAGGCAGTCAGCGTGTAGTGACCCCAGCTCCCGGCCTCCGCGATGGTTGTCGTCGACGGATAGGAAACGTGAGCCCCGGTCACCGTGAGCGGTGAGTCGCCCGACGAACTCGCGGATTCGGTATTCGTTCCCACAAACATGGCCCGGTAGCTATGCGTTCCGATTCCCGGGCGCAACTTTACGATCGCGCTTCCCGCACTGGTCAGCTGGGCCGCTCCTAGCAGGTGAACGTCGGTGCAATATGTCGCCGAAGCGTCGCAGAAGTTCACCTGCCCGGTGGTCAGCGCCGCGGTTCCGGACTTCACCGTCGCCGTAAGAGTTACCACGCTGCCCGAGGTTATCGTCGTCACCGCGCTGCCAGTGGAGGTGACAGTCAGGGTCGTAGCTGTTGCCGCCGCCTTGACCTGGGCCGCGCCGCAGACGGTTACAGCGGCGGCAAGAAACGCCACGGCCAATTTACGCAGTCTGGGCATGCAGGCTAGAGTGCGTTGAAATATCCAATTAGGAATCGCAGAGAGAACAGGCAGGGCAGCAATAATCACAGCAGACGAACTCCAAAGTTATGTGGAAAGAAATCGCTCTTGTTCCGTCGTACGAGACAAAGATTCAGGGCGCAACCTAGGTGACCGCTCCCTCTCGTGAAACCGAACCGTTTTGTGTAGAAGTGGCTAAAGTCTATCACTTCATTTCAAGCACGAGATGCGGGAATGGGTAACACGCGCGGAAACTTGCGAGTTTTATTAACCGCAGTGAAATAAAGGTAAATTTGAGGAATTATCACGATCTCAATTTGTCTGAATTCGACAGGCTTTCAAGTGACGGGATTCTAGCTGCGCGGAAGCTTGTCCCTCGGTGTGCGTGGGAACATCACGAGCCACTGAGCACGATCTGATAATTCAACTGAATATGATTGTTCGATTTACTTCGCCGAATTGCACGACGGCTATGTCTATAGGTGGAGTGAACTGAAAGAAGGACGCCGCTTCTTGTCCCTTATTTCACACTCTACATATTTTATATGAAAAGTTAGATAACAAGACGTTTTCAGCAGGCTAGTACATGCTGTCTATGCTGTAGTTAGTTTCTAACTCAAACAGTATGCCGATAAGTAAATTTGACAGACATAATTATAAAGGCGATTGAGTTACGGCGATGAGAGCATTGATGTGTCTCCGCGGCACTCCCGTCTTAGATCCTCATGTGGTTGAAAGAACAAACGATGGCGGCTTCGTGGTGGCCAGCAAAGGCAATATGAGGGCGAATGTCGGTGTTGGTGCCGGGGGAGCCACCAGGTAAGCGGCGGGTGACGTGGTGCCTGAAAAAGAGCGGGCGGAGTATCTCGAGCCTGAGTTCCTTCAGAGGGTGCCCATGCTGGATCTGGTGAAATATTTTCCGCACTTCAGTCCGGGCAGAATCCGCATCGAACAGGTGGCGGGTGAGCCGATGACGCCCAAGGATGTACAGGCAAAGATCGCGGCAAGCGCTCCCTCCCTGAGCTTGGTCGTGCAATATGAGGACATGAGAACGCAGGTTCAGGCGTGGACGGCGCAGGAGTGGTGGCTCAAAAAGCAACTGCAGTCTTCTTCCGCTCCAACGGTCACGAACGCAAATCAATGACAAGCTTTGAAGCAACATAATTTCGGAGTAACCGGGCTTCGGGGCACTGAGAGAGCGCGGGCGTGCGAATCCGGCAAGCAGAGACGGACAGCGATCTTTCAGTGGAGAATGTGTCCATAGGCGTACTGGCCTGGCCGATGCTCAAACATTGACCTGATTCTTCAGGCCATGTTAGCGTCAGAATATGACGTTTGTTCTTCTTACTTGTTGTCGCTGCGCCCAACTCCTCGTTGGGTGAGCTGCGACATTCTCAGAGATTTCTGAAACGCCTTCTCCAAAGCTCATCCGCATCCTCCATTGTTTATTTGTAGCTTCCGTCAACGAGCCGGTATCTGTGCCCGTGTTTGTTCGTAACGGTTTTGGAGAGATCCTATGCAGCTTGTAACTGAGGAAGTACTGGCACGTGACGTCAGCAATACGCTCATAGCAACGAACAGCCAGTCCGGCGTGGTCTCGAGAACTCCTGAAGAACTCGCAAACATCGTTTCGTGGTTCGCGTCTTCGGATGGATGGTTAAATCGGGTTCGGCTGCGTAAAGAACATCGCTGGTATGAGCGGCTGCATCACGGTGCGGACTATGACATTTGGGCGATCAGTTGGATGCCCGGGCAATCCACCGGCTTCCACGATCACGGAGAGTCGTCGGGAGCTTTCTTCGTGGCGACTGGTGTTCTTGAGGAGCATCGTCCAGGTGAGCAGACCCTTGTGATCCCTGCGGGCAAGCCGCGTTCATTCGGTCCCGATTACGCGCATGATGTTCGTAACGAATCCCTCGGCCCGGCCGTTAGCATTCACGCCTATTCGCCTCCGCTCAGCGAGATGAACGAGTATGAACTGGATGGCAGTGAACTGGTTCCGCGTGAACATGCGTCTGAGCGAGCGGATACACTCGATCGGGAGTGGGGAGCGCAAAGACCGGCGTTCGCAAATCGGATAGTCGCTTCGACCATAGAGCAAGTGCTTTCAGCTGCGCGCGGCCGTCTGCGACGTCTATCTCCGGAGGATGCCCATGAGGCAGTGGCTAAAACAGGGGCAATCCTTGTCGATATTCGCCCCGAAGCTCAGCGCGCGATTGAAGGCACTATTCCGGGTGCGTTGATTGTCGAACGTAATGTGCTCGAATGGCGCTTTGATCCGGCATCCAGCGCGCGGCTGCCAGTGGCGACCGATCATGATCTCCAAGTGATTGTGTTCTGTTCTGAAGGCTATACATCAAGCCTTGCAGCCGCATCTTTGCAGGATCTCGGGCTCTGGTGTGCGACGGACGTGGTTGGTGGTTTTCAAGCATGGCACGCAACGGGTCTGCCAATTGGGCCACCAAACGGTATTCGATAAGCTGAGTTTTATCTCAAGGATTATGGATCAGCAGAAACCGTACACCGTGAGAGTCCTGATCAAGAGTCCTGACTTGGACACTCACGGTGGCATCGTTTGGTAGGCCGGGCATTTTAGCTCCGGCGGTGAATCTGGTTAGCCGTTGAAGGGGCGATCTGC